>NZ_CAJHBP010000023.1:0-47228 GCF_904846665.1 Psychrobacter sp. Pi2-51 | reverse complement strand
TATTGGCAAAAAATAGCCCTGCCCTGAAAGGCTGATGCTAAAATCACCCCAAACGTTGTTGTAAACCTAGCTAAGGTTTCGACATTATCGTCGGTTTACGCCTAGTTTGATGTGATTTTAGCGATCAGCAGTCCTAATATTTGAATGTTCAACAGACCCTAGTTTCTTATAAAAAATAAGATTTTTGCGATATGATTCACGAAGTTTTCACAAAAATTGGCATGGTGCTTTGATATATTATGACTCACTGTTATTGAGCGTTGGTTATAAGGATTAAAGCCTATGTCATTTTTTCTTCCACATGCTAGCAAGCGTGCAAATTGGCTACTGATTGCAATAGGAATTAGCCTTGCTGCTATTATTAGCACTAGTGCCATTGCTGCGGTTAAGCATATTGTAGAAAAAAAGCAACCCATTGCTAATAACGTTATTATCGATAAAGTCTTTGTCGATAAATCTGAACGCCGTTTGCAATTATTGAGCGGCGATGATGTGATTCGTACTTATCATATTGCATTGGGCGACAGTCCAGTAGGTCACAAGCAGCAACAAGGCGATGAACGTACACCCATAGGCAACTATACTTTAGATTATAAAAATGAAAACTCTATTGCCCATCGCTCCATTCATATTAGTTATCCAAATGCGGCTGATAAAGCGCAAGCCAAATCACTTGGTGTCAATCCGGGCGGTGATATTATGATTCATGGTCAGATGAATGGCTTTGGTCATTTAGCATGGCTCAATCAAAAACGCGACTGGACAGATGGTTGTATTGCCGTGACCGATGATGAGATGGATGGAATCATGGCTGCAGTCAAGGTAGGTACCACGATTGAAATCGTAGAGTAGAGTGATTGAATTTTCGATGACACGGTTTAATTCTATATCAATCAGATAGGGTGTCAGACTCGCTTATTTTGTTCTTTGTTGTACTTTTACTCTCCTTCTGCTCGCTTTTTTATAGCACTGCTTTCCTCTTCATACCTTTTAATTCCTCTTAAAAATATACTTAAATGATATTAATCAATAGTCAAAGCTAAATATCATTGCTTATAGTAAGGTTTTATTCGATAATTGGCTTGAAATAAGAACATATATACCTTATATAAATGACAGATAACAGTAGTCGCTAGACTATAAAGCATCTGCTGTAAATACTAATTATAAAGGGATGTGAATATGAGATTTGAGAAATTTACCCAAAAACTGCAATCCACTATTCAAGAAGCACAAAGCCTAGCCCTAGGTCGCGATCATACAGGTATCGATCCTGTGCATCTGCTTGCCATATTGCTGCAAGATGAATCTAATTTGTCTATCTGCCAACAAGCAGGTGCGTCTATTCCAGCGTTAAAGAACGGTGTCGCAAAGGCATTGGACAATCAAGCGACCATTTCGGAGCCGACAGGTGACGTTAACTTAAACCCAAATTCAGTCAAAATCTTGAACTTGGCCGATCGGCAAGCGCAAAAAGAAGGTGATGATTTTATCGCCACCGAATGGGTAATGTTGGCACTGGCTGAACAAGGCGATACCAAAAAGATATTTGAGAGTGCTGGCGTGACGGCAAACAAACTAAAAGTCGTGATTGAGCAGCTACGCGGTGATGATACGGTGAATAACCAAAATGCTGAAGATCAGCGTGATGCACTCAATAAATATACGATTAATCTGACGGAACAAGCAGAGCTTGGCAAGCTAGACCCAGTGATTGGCCGTGACGAAGAGATTCGTCGTACCATTCAGGTGCTGTCACGCCGTACTAAAAATAACCCTGTGCTTATCGGTGAGCCGGGTGTCGGTAAGACGGCTATCGTCGAAGGCTTGGCGCAAAAAATTATTAATGGTGATGTGCCAGAAGGTCTACGTCGCAAAGAAGTGCTGTCGTTAGACTTAGGGGCGCTAATCGCTGGCGCAAAATTCCGCGGTGAGTTTGAAGAGCGTCTAAAAAGCGTATTGAGCGATTTAGCCAAGCAAGAAGGCAACGTCATTTTATTCATCGATGAGCTGCATACCATGGTCGGTGCCGGTAAATCTGAAGGTGCGATGGACGCAGGCAACATGCTAAAACCAGCATTGGCACGCGGTGAGCTACATTGTGTCGGAGCGACGACACTAGATGAGTATCGCAAATACATCGAAAAAGATGCGGCACTTGAGCGTCGTTTCCAAAAAGTGTTGGTCGATGAGCCAACGGTCGAAGACACCATTGCAATTTTGCGAGGTCTCAAAGAGCGCTATGAGCTGCATCACGGGGTCGATATTCAAGACAGCGCCATTATTGCTGCTGCGCGGATGAGTCACCGTTATATTACTGATCGCAAGTTGCCAGACAAGGCGATTGACTTAATCGACGAAGCCGCGAGTCGCTTGCGGATGGAGATGGACAGCAAGCCTGAATCGTTAGGTAAGCTTGATAGCCGTTTGATTCAGCTAAAAATGCAGCGTGAAGTGCTCAAAAACGAAGAAGATGCAGGTGCGCAAGCAGAGCGTAAAGCACTCAATGCACAAATTGAAGAGCTAGAAAAAGAATACGCTGATCTCAATGAAATTTGGCAAGCAGAAAAAGCATTGGTCAAAGGTAGTCAGCAGCTAAAAGACGAGCTGGATAAAGCCCGTATTGCGTATGACAAAGCCAGTCGTGAAGGCGATTATGAGACCATGAGCAAGCTGCAATACGAAACCATTCCACAGCTAGAGCGCCGTATCACTGAGTCTGACTTGGCAGAACAAAAAGAGCAGACAGGCGAAGGTAGTGGGGTAAAACTGCTACGTAATAAAGTCACGGATAATGAGATTGCGGAAGTGGTTGCGGCTGCGACAGGCATTCCAGTCAACAAAATGATGCAGGGCGAGCGTGAAAAAATGCTGGCAATGGAAGAGAAACTCCATGAGCGCGTGATTGGTCAAGATGAAGCAGTTGAAGCGGTAGCCAATGCGGTACGCCGTAGCCGAGCTGGCTTGTCTGATCCCAATCGTCCTTCAGGCTCGTTCTTATTCCTTGGACCTACGGGTGTCGGTAAGACTGAGCTGACCAAGTCATTGGCGAACTTCTTGTTTGACAGTGAAGACTCGATAGTGCGTATCGACATGAGTGAATACATGGAGAAACACAGTGTCAGTCGATTGGTTGGTGCGCCTCCAGGTTACGTTGGCTACGAAGAAGGCGGTGCGTTGACTGAAGCTGTTCGCCGTAAGCCTTATAGTGTGATTTTGTTTGATGAAGTCGAAAAAGCGCATCCTGATGTGTTCAATATCTTGCTACAAGTATTGGACGATGGGCGTTTGACGGATTCACAAGGTCGTGTGGTAGATTTCAAAAATACCGTGATTATCATGACCAGCAACTTGGGATCGCATAAAATCCAAGAAATGGTTGGTGAAAGCTACGAGGATATCAAAGCTGAAGTCATGGATTCTGTTGGTCAGCATTTCCGCCCAGAGTTCGTCAACCGTATCGATGAGATTGTGGTCTTCCATCCACTTGGTATGTCACAAATGGCAGGAATTGCTTCTATCCAGTTAGATCGTTTGCGTCAACGTTTACATGATCGTGAGATGGATATCGAGCTATCAGCGGATGCGATGAACAAGTTGGTCGCGGTCGGTTATGATCCTGTATATGGTGCGCGTCCGCTCAAACGTGCCATTCAGCAAGAGATTGAAAATCCATTGTCATTGAAGCTATTATCGGGTGACTTTGTCGCTGGTGATATCATCAAAGTCGATGTTGGCGCAGACGATAGATTGTCTTTTAATAAGCTAAGAATGAGCTAATCAATCTAGCATTGAAGTTTTTATGAGCTAACTATACTCTCAAACTCAACCCCTTATCTGCGAGCGTAGATAAGGGGCTTTTACGTTTAGGGGCGCGTTTTGCGCTACTATTCTTTTACTATTTAAATATCAGGACTATGCTATAAATGAATGAATGAATGAATGAATGACTAATAATATAAGTGCAAATTAGATAAAGAGGAAAAATGATGACAACCAATATTGAACGTCTAGGCAAACCTTTGACATCGCCCTTAATCATCGCGGCTCTATTATTCAGCACCTCGGCTTGCTCCAATCCTTCATCGGTAAATACCAGCAACGATGCGGCAGAATCCAAAGAGACGCAAACCTCTGAAGCCGATGTAAAAGTTAGTGATGCTCAAATCAGCGTAGACAAGCCTGACTTTACTACTGCCGAGATTGCAACCTTTGATGAGCCTTGGGCTATGGCTGCATTACCCAGCGCAGATAGCAAATCTCCTAGATTGCTGGTGACCCAAAAAACAGGTGAGCTGTTCATTGTAGATACCTCGACGGGTGCCAAAACGAGGGTCGATGGTGTTCCCGAAGTCGCTTATGGTGGCCAAGGTGGATTGGGAGACATAATAGTAGCACCAGATTTTGCTACTTCTAATACAGTTTATCTCAGCTATGTGGAAGCAGACACGGAAGGTGACAGCAATACATTTGGTGCTAAAGTCATCAAGGCAACGCTCTCAGGACTAGAGACAGATACGCCAACGTTACAAGCCATTACGCCAATCTGGGAGCAATCTCCAAAAGTAAAAGGGCAAGGACACTATAGCCATCGCTTGCTGTTTTCACCTGATGGACGCTATCTATATATCAGCTCAGGCGAGCGCCAAGAAAAAACCCCAGCTCAAGATATGAGTGTCAACTTGGGTAAAATTATACGCCTAAATGCTGACGGGTCTATCCCAGCAGATAATCCATTTTTGGACAATACGAATGACATCGCCAAGCAGTTTTGGACGATAGGTCATCGTAATGTGCTTGGCATGACATTTGATGACAGTGGACAGCTTTGGGCACATGAAATGGGGCCAAGAGGCGGCGATGAATTCAATCTCATCGAAAAAGGTAATAATTATGGCTGGCCAGTTGTGTCCAATGGACGCAATTACTCAGGTCTTGATATCCCTGATCATGACACAAAGCCTGAGTTTGCTGCACCCAAAATCACTTGGACGCCAGTCATATCTCCATCTTCCATCAGCATATACGCGGCGGGTAGTCATAATGACTTTCCTAGTTGGCAAGGCAATGCCCTGATTAGTGGTTTATCCTCTAAGGCACTTATCGTAGTCGGCTTCAATGAAGGCAACACCGCTGCTGAACGCTATCGCTACGATATGGGCGAACGTATCCGCAGTGTGCTGGCAGTAGATGGGCAAGTGTGGGCATTGGAAGATGGTAATGGGGGGCAATTACTTAGACTACTGCCTAAGTAATATCATAATAAAACCAATTTTGATTTTATATTTATGTAGTTATTCTAAAAAAAATTGTTAAGTCTTTTAGAGTAAATTAAAGGTTTTATCAAGTTTTATTTTGTAATTGATTGATAGTTAAGGCCTATTTTGTTAAGGTAATGTTCCTTGAATTTTGAGACTTGCACATGGAAGAAGTAAAAGTAGGCAGATTAGGACCTTTTCCACGGGTGAGTAAACCTGTGTTTATAACATCGACGTTGTTAATTGTCGGATTTATTATTTTTGGCGCTTTGTTTACGGAAACAGCAGGGGCGCTCTTTAGTTTTTTACAAAATTTTATTACTGACAAGTTCGGTTGGCTATTTATTATCCTAGTCAATACAGCGCTTGCCCTCTGTATTTACTTAGCAATGAGTCGCTATGGTGATATTCGGCTAGGCAATCAAACAGAGCGACCACAATACAATCTGTTTTCGTGGATTGGTATGTTGTTTTCTGCAGGTATTGGTATTGGTCTGGTCTACTGGGGTACAGCGGAGCCGTTGTATCACTTTATGGCACCACCAATGGGCGAGGCCGAAACGGTAGCAGCTGCAAAGCAAGCGATGAATATCTCATTTATGCATTGGGGATTACACGCTTGGGCCATTTATACGATTGTGGCGCTGTCTTTAGCCTATTTCCATTTCCGTCGTGGCTTGCCATTATCGATTCGATCAACCTTGTATCCTTTGCTCGGCAAAAGAATTTACGGCCGATGGGGACATACTGTCGATATCTTGGCCGTGTTTGGTACGATGTTTGGTGTGGTCACCTCGCTTGGGCTTGGGGTGATGCAGATCAATTCTGGACTCGAAAAGCTGTTTGGTACGCCTAACAGTCTTACGGTTCAGTTTGGCTTGATCGCTTTCATTACAGCGCTTGCAGCGGCTTCGGTCTTGATGGGTCTAGATAAAGGTATTAAGCGACTTAGTGATATCAATATTGGTTTCACCATCGTCTTATTGGCGTTTATGGTTATTTTAGGGCCGACACTTTTCATTTTTGATAGCTTTATTGAAAACATCGGCAACTATCTGACAGTGATTGTTCCTTTAGGTACGTGGGGCGAGTCTTATAGTGGAACGGATTGGCAGAGTGGTTGGACGATATTTTATTGGGCATGGTGGGTTAGCTGGGCACCATTTGTTGGTATCTTTATTGCCCGTATCTCTCGTGGTCGTACGATTAGAGAGTTTGTACTTGGTGTACTACTCATTCCTATGATGATTTTGTTTTTCTGGTTTACGACCTTTGGTGGCGTTGCTGTTCACATGGAGCTTGCCTCTGCTGTGTCTGGTATCAGTCCAGGATTGGTTGAAGCGGTACAAGCAGATACTGGTAGTGCGATCTTTAAATTGGTTGAGTACTATCCATTGGCAAAACCAATTACGCTACTGATTGTAGTGATGATTATGCTGTGGTTCGTAACCTCATCAGACTCAGCCAGTTTTGTCATTGACATGTTGACTGCTGGTGGCGATACCAATCCACCAAAAATACAGCGCTTGTTTTGGGCAACCACAGAAGGCGTTATCGCAGCTATCTTGCTGGCGGCTGGTGGACTGTCTGCCTTACAAGCGGCGGCTATCGTAGCAGGACTGCCATTTGCCTTAGTGATTTTCGTTATGATGTATGCATTGTTACGTGGTCTTAGTCGCGATCGCTTGATTCTATATCGAGCGCAGCAGCAATTCATCACAGATGAATCAGCAGACCATAATTCAGCGAACGAATTCGTTGATGAGCATTTGCTAAAAGGGCCACCCAAGATAGTGAAAGGTGACTAATAAGTAAAATAGTCATTTGAGCTGTTTTAATAGGAGCCCTAATTTATTCGTAAATTGGGGCTTCTTTATTGGATAAAGATATTTAAATTTATTCAGTCTAAATTCGAATTGTTGAAAATTAGTACCGAAGTGTTACCACCATTTCTATACATTTGGCAGTGTTTACAAAACGTTATATTTGATAATTCGTTCATACCTTGGTATGGTTACGCACTTTTTTTGGGGATATACCTATGGATCATGTAAAAGTTGGCCGATTAGGCCCTTTTCCGCGGGTAAGTAAACCTGTATTTTTGACTTCAGCGATTTTGATACTTGCCTTCATTATCTTTGGGGCATTATTCAACGAACAAGCAGAAGTGGTATTTAACCAAGCAAAAGCATTTGTCTCTTTACGCTTTGGCTGGTTCTTTATTGTGGTGGTCAATTTAACGTTGGTCATGAGTATTTATATGATATTTAGCCGCTATGGCGATATCAGGCTCGGTCATCAGAATGAGAGACCAGAGTACAATCTGGTTTCTTGGATTGGTATGCTGTTTTCAGCAGGTATCGGTATTGGACTGCTCTATTGGGGCACAGCCGAGCCGCTGTATCATTTCATGGCTCCACCATTAGGCGAGGCGGAAACAGTCGCCGCTGCTAAGCAGGCGATGAACATCTCGTTCCTGCATTATGGTCTACATGTATGGGCGCTCTATGGCATGGTCGCGCTATCCTTGGCTTATTTTCATTATCGAGTAGGATTACCATTGGCCATCCGCTCCACCTTGTATCCAATATTGGGCAAAAAAATCTACGGTGGTTGGGGTCATACGGTCGATACGCTTGCCGTATTTGGTACGATGTTTGGGGTAGTGACCACGTTAGGTCTTGGTGTTTTACAGATTAACTCTGGTCTTGAGACACTGTTTGGTGTGCCCAACAATATTACGGTGCAGATTATTTTGATCGGCTTTATCACTATGCTAGCAGGGTTATCCTTGTTCATGGGACTAGATAAAGGCATTAAGCGTCTCAGTGATACCAATATATTCTTCACGGTGATATTGCTAAGCTTTGTGATTATCTTTGGGCCTACTCAGTTTATCTTTAATAGTTTTGTAGAAAATATCGGTAACTATTTGCATGAAATTGTGCCACTAGGTCTGTGGACAGAGTCTTATAGTGGAGAGGAAAACTGGCAATCCTCATGGACAATATTCTATTGGGCATGGTGGATTAGTTGGTCACCATTTGTTGGAGTGTTTGTTGCCCGTATCTCTCGAGGTCGCACCATCCGTGAGTTCATATTAGGGGTGTTATTAATTCCTATCACGATTTTATTCTTGTGGTTTACTGCCTTTGGTGGTTCTGCGGTGAATATGGAGCTGATGGCAGCGGCAGATCCTAACCTTGTCAGTCCGGGTCTTATCGAAGCCGTTAAAGCAGATACCGGTAGTGCTATCTTTAAGTTAATGGAGTCTTATCCACTAACAGAGGCGGTCAACCTACTCATTGTAGTCATGATTGTACTGTGGTTTGTGACCTCATCAGATTCAGCCAGCTTTGTTATTGATATGCTGACCTCAGGTGGCGATACCAATCCACCGAAGATTCAGCGTTTGTTTTGGGCAGGTGCTGAAGGCGTTATCGCCGCTGTATTATTGGCAGCAGGTGGTTTAAGTGCACTGCAAGCGGCCTCTATTGTTTCGGGCTTTCCTTTTGCTATTGTGATTGTCGTGATGATGTATTCATTGCTACGCGGATTGAGCCGAGATCGTTTGATACTGTATCGTAATCAGCAATGGTTCACGACTGAGGAGTCAGCAGAGCACAATTCTGCTAATGAATTCCGTGATGAAGACCTACTTACAGGTCCACCAAAAATCATAGACTCT
Source organism: Psychrobacter sp. Pi2-51 (assembly GCF_904846665.1). NCBI lineage: Bacteria > Pseudomonadati > Pseudomonadota > Gammaproteobacteria > Moraxellales > Moraxellaceae > Psychrobacter > Psychrobacter sp. Pi2-51. Next base: position 38,282 of record NZ_CAJHBP010000023.1, on the reverse strand, counting down.
AATGATTAACACGCTTTAGATATTTGCTAAAAATCCCAGCCTTGTGCTGGGATTTTTTATGTCACTGTATTTTTATATTTTCAATAAGTGGAAAGCCATCATCTGCATTCATCTTTTGCGTAAACGATTGCTTCAGTGCTATATAGTTAAAGTATAGTCAGTGAAAAGTAATATCGATATATCAGCAGTATCGTAGCGTTTTTGAGGTATTTTGACTATAGTTTAAAGTGAGCGCAAGGCAACTGAGTGCAAGTAGATTACTGATAGACAACGCACGCAAATAAAAATAGCGTACTCAGGTTATGAGTACGCTATTGGTTTTTCAATCAGATATAAGCCAAATTTATACTGTACTTAGTATGCGCCTTCGCTATAGATAAGCTCGTAGCTATGGCTGTATATCTCGACGATGTTGCCGAACGGATCTTCCATATAAATCATGCGGTAAGGTTTTTCGCCCGGGTAGTAGTAGCGTGGTTTTTCCATACGCTTTTTGCCACCTGCTGCAACCATACGCTCAGCCAGCTCTTCAACATTTGGATCTTGAACACAGAAGTGAAAAATACCTGTTTTCCAGTATTCAAAGTTGTTTTCAGGATCTTCTTGGTTTTTAAATTCAAAAATCTCAACACCGATACGGTCACCAGTAGATAGGTGAGCGATACGGAAGCGGCCCCAACCTGAACCGAATACTTCAGTACACATTTCACCAATCGGACTATCATCTTCAACAATCTCAGTTGGTTCCATGATGGTGTACCAACCCATCACTTCAGTATAGAATTTTACGGCAGCGTCCAAATCAGGTACTGAAAGACCGATGTGCGAAAAGCTTCTTGGATAAACGTTGTTCATAGCTTGTGCTCCTGTTTGCTGTACTCTTGTTTAACGTGAGGCCAGTATACAAACGCACCGTCATTATGTAAAATTATCAAATATTATATAAATAAGTATGAAATGTAATGATGAATATCACATGGTTGCGTACTTTCTGTACGCTCGCGGAAGTTGGTCACTTTACGCGTACGGCTGAACGTCTGCATATGACGCAGTCTGGTGTGAGCCAGCACATAAGTAAGCTAGAAGAGCAGTTGGATACGAATTTGCTGATTCGACAAGGAAAGCAATTCTCATTGACCAATGCAGGTGAGCAGCTCTATAAGGAGGCAGGAGATATATTGCAGCGCTTATCCAATCTGGAGCAGCGAATTGGCGAGGATCCACCTTATGAAGGATTGGTGCGGTTGATGTCACCGGGAAGTGTTGGACTTAAGCTATACCCAAAGCTGTTGACGCTACAGCAGCAGCATCCAAAATTGGTGATTGATTATCGCTTTGCACCCAATGCTGATATCGAGCGGGCGCTTGCCAATCACGAGATCGATATTGGTTTTATGACGGATATCTCAGATGATGAGACAGTCAGTTGCCAGCCTATGGCGCAAGAAGCGTTGATACTGGTGACGCCAGCGAGCATGGTAGAGCCGAGCTGGGAGCAGCTCACTGAGCTTGGCTTTATCGATCATCCAGACGGTGCCCATCATGCAGGCATGCTACTGACTGCCAATTATGAGCAATTCCAGCATATCAATGATTTTGAGAAAAAAGGTTTTTCTAATCAAATTGGTCTAATTTTAGAGCCGGTCAGTAAGGGAATTGGCTTTACTGTTTTGCCAGCGCATGCAGTGGCAGCTTATCCAAAGCCTGAGCTTATCAACAGTCATTATCTGCCAGTTGCGGTTAGCGAGACGCTATACCTTGCGCTAAGACGACAGCATGCGCTCTCTAATAGAGTGCATACAGTCATTGAGGAAGTAAAAAAATGGCTATAAAGGTATGACAGGCGTATACAAATTTTCTTAGGCAAAGTATATAAATACGGGAATAAGGATTTTACTAAGCTATTTTATCAAACCAAGCCTTGCTGCTTTGAGCAGTCATAGAGTCGAAGCTTACATAAATCCCTTGGTCACCTAAAGTGGCATACCAATGATCATCGTTGCTACCGGTTAGCAACTGAAAATACTTATTGTTAACGATTCTACCTACAGTATAGACTTCGCCTTCTAAATAAAAGTCATTACCTTGTGTGCAGATTAATTTATCGTCAGTGCTTATCATATAGTTCTATCTCATTCATGAAAAGATAAAATGATAATAGCAACTTAACTAGTAATAATAAAGAGGCTTTGATAAGGAGTATCTTATTGTTAAGTATATGTTTTTTAGCTTATTTGTTGCTGAAACATATCATTATAAAATTGGGTGCAATAGTAAGTGATTGAGCATACAAACTTGAGCATATAGGGGTCTCTATGTTATCTGATTTTTAATAGTGAACGATTGGTTTTCATAAATAAAAGCTGCCTACACCGCAAATTTTTTCGCGCCGAGCACACAAGCTAATGCTCCCAATGTACTTATTACCATGCCAAGACTAACGGTCTCATGTAGTAATCCTGCCGCTAGCATAAGACCCATAAAAGGCTGTAGCAACTGTAATTGCCCAACAGCAGCAATACCCCCTAATGCCAATCCACGATACCAAAACAAAAATCCGATAAACATACTGAACAAAGACACATAGAATAATCCTGCCCAAGCGGTAATGTTGATGTCTGTGAATGTCTTTGGCCACGTTAGCCACGTGACGGGAAGTAGCATTGGTAATGATAAAACCAAAGCCCAACTAATCACCTGCCAGCTGCCAAGAGTGCGTGATAACCGTGCGCCTTCTGCATAACCTAGAGCACAAGCGATGACAGCGCCTAGCATTAGTAAGCCTCCCAACAAAGGCGTATGACTACTGCTCATAGCCGCGTAACCAGCGACAAAGGTGCTACCTAACAAGGCAAATAACCAAAATAAAGCGGGTGGGCGTTCATCACCGCGCCAAACGGCAAATATAGCAGTGAACAGCGGTAATATTCCTAAAAATACAATGGCGTGTGCCGAGGTGACATGCTGTAAAGCCAACGCGCTTAACAAAGGAAAGCCAATGACCACAACTAGAGCGACAACACTTAGAGCGGGTAGGTCAGCCTTGGTTGGTGGGTGCTGTTTGAATATTATTAAGACGGTGATAGCGAGCAACGCGGCTAACGTCGCACGCGTTCCAGTCAAAAATAGAGGATCAAAACCCATTACTGCTAAGCGGGTAGCTGGTAAAGAGCCTGCAAAGATAACGACACCGATAAATCCATTCATCCAACCTTGAGTTGTGTTTTTCATAAACCTACCACTGTATTTTTGATACGTTGATTAAAGCAAATGTTTGGTAGGTTATCTACGTACAATACAGTACAATTATACCGAACTGTTTGGTGTCAATAGCCCATACAGTATGAAGCGTATTTACTAAAGGTAGGCTGGTATAACTATGTTTGATCATTGAAACCAGATAAATGCTATTTTAGATTTATCTGACTTTGAGCCAACTCACGGTAGCCAAGCATAATAAATTTTTCGGCTAAGCATGACTTGGTAAAGCATAGATAATGGCATGGTAGAGAATAGAGAATAGAGAATAGAGAATAGAGAATAGAGAATAGAGAATAGAGAATAGAGAATTATGAAAATTGGATCGACTCGTATTGAGATGGTAAGAGCGGATGTAAAAGCAAAGATTGCTACTGTCATCTACATACCCGGTACACGTTTGCCTTCGGTACGCGCCGCTGCTAAAAATCACGGTTTTTCACCGTCGACAGTCGTAGAAGCTTATGAGCGGCTGCAAGCTGATGGGATTATATACTCGCGTCCAGGTGCTGGCTTTTACGTTGCCGAGTCTACGCCACCACTATCCTTGGCAGATATTGCTCCAAAGCTTGATCGAGCCGTAGATCCGTTATGGGTGTCGAGGCAATCGCTTGAAACTTCTGATAATGCTTTGAAGCCAGGATGTGGCTGGTTACCGCCTGACTGGCTATATGAAGAAGGTATGCGTCGCGGATTGCGTAGTGTGGCAAAGGGCAGTGCGAGTGTGATGAGCGAGTATGCCACGCCATTGGGATTATTAGAATTGCGCCAACTACTTACTAGGCGTATGGTAGGTTTGGGGATAAACGCGGAACCGTCGCAGGTCATGTTGACTGAGTCTGGTACACAGGCCATAGATTTGATTTGTCGTTTTTTATTGACACCAGGTGATACCGTAGTCGTAGATGATCCTTGTTACTTTAATTTTCATGCGTTATTAAAAGCACATCGGGTAAAGGTGGTAGGAGTACCTTACACCTCTACTGGGCCGGATGTTGATGTATTCGCTGCAGTATTAGATGAGCATAAGCCGCGCCTTTATATAACCAATGCTGCGATACATAACCCTACGGGCGCCACATTGTCACCAGCCACAGCCTATAAAGTGTTGCAACTGGCACAAGCCGCTGGGTTATATATCATTGAAGATGACATTTTTGCTGACTTTGAGATTACTCCAGCAACTAGGTTGGCAGCATTAGATGGTTTATCGCAAGTATTCTATATCGGTAGCTTTTCTAAAACCTTATCTGCATCATTGCGCTGCGGTTATATTGCGGCACCAACTGCTTGGGTAGAGAGTCTATTAGACTTAAAAATAGCCACAGGTTTTGGTGGTGGGCAGCTGGCAGCAGCAGTGGTTCTATCTGCACTGACAGATAGTGGTTACCGAAAACATATGAATGCTATGCATCTACGCTTGGCAAAAGCACGCTCGCAAACGTTACCACGCTTGGCTAAATTGGGTATAGCTCCCTGTCTATTACCACAAGCTGGCATGTTTCTTTGGTGTCAGCTACCTGATGGTAACAACGCGGCTGAATTAGCAAACGCTTGCTTAGCAAAGGGCGTGTTATTGGCTCCGGGTAATGTCTTTAGTCAAGCTCAGAACGCTGAGCATTTTATGCGTTTCAATGTCGCACAAGCATCAGACGCTAGGATCTATGAAGTGTTGGCTGAGTCATTGGATTAAGAGATTGAGCCGATGTGTGCGCTGAATGAATTGACATAAAAAAAGCCAGCAACACAAGGTTGCTGGCTTTTTATAGACTGAGTCTAACTATTTCAAAGATTACTCTTCAGAATAGTTGTCATTCTCGTCTGTAGCTTCTTCAGCTGTATCTTGGTCATCGCCATCTTCAGATAGGATAGTGACTAAGATGCTAGCAGTAACGTCATGATGTAGTTGAATATCAACATTATATTCGCCCACTTGACGTAGTGTGCCTTCAGGTAGCTTGATTTCAGCACGGTCTACTTCTAGACCTGAGTTAGTCAATGCTTCAGCGATATCGCGAGTACCGATAGAGCCGAATAGCTTGCCTTCGTCACCTGATTTAGCACGCATGATAACATTAACGTCAGTCAATGCATCAGCACGTTCTTGAGCAACAGCTACTTCTTTCGCTTCTTCAGCTTCAAGTTCGGCACGACGTGTTTCGAACTTTTCAATGTTAGCTTTATTAGCAGGTAGAGCTTTGCCCAATGGGATAAGAAAGTTACGTCCGTAACCTGGTTTTACATCGACAGTTTCACCGAGTTTACCAAGGTTGACGATACGCTGTAACAAAATAATTTGCATGAGTCATTCCTAGTTAACGGTTAACCCTGATGGTTATCAGTGTATGGAAGTAGCGATAAGTAACGAGCTTGCTTGATAGCAGTAGCTAGTTGACGCTGATATTTAGTAGATGTACCGGTAATGCGGCTTGGTACGATTTTACCATTATCACTGATATACTGTTTTAGCAATTCAACATCTTTATAATCGATGTGAGTGATGCCTTCAGCAGTGAAACGGCAGAATTTGCGACGGCGATAGAAACGTGCCATGAGTATTCTCCTTTAATTAGTCTTCACTGTTGTCGTTGTCGTCATTATCGTTTTCACGACTGTCTGGACGACGAGTAGTTGCTTTGCGTGCGCGTTTTTCATCGGCATTCTTGGCTAACTGCGACTCTTCAGTGACAGCGTCGTCACGGCGCATAACTAGACTACGAATGATCGCGTCGTTATAACGGAATAATTCTTCAAGTTCAGCTAAAGTCTCACCGTCAGTTTCAATGTTGAAAAGAACGTAATGAGCTTTGTGAATCTTGTTGATTGGGTAAGCCAGTTGACGACGGCCCCAATCTTCTAAACGATGGATAACACCGTTGTTGTCTTGAACTAACTTGATATAGCGTTCAACCATGCCGACCACTTGGTCGCTTTGGTCTGGGTGTACAATTAACACCAGTTCGTAATGTCGCATTATGACTCCTTACGGATTAGTAGCTATTAACCCTATGTTAATAGCAAGGAGATTTATAAGGTAAGCTGTATTCCCATCAAATATAACAAAATATAATAGGAAAAAAGCTTAGTTTATAAAGCGCCGTATTATAACAGTACGCAACGATTAACACAAAGGTTAATCGTTGCGCAGCTGCCAATAAAAACATGAAAACAATAAATTTTTCTGTATCAATGATCTGTATCAATAAAAAGCCACGATAAAAAGCTACTTTTTTGACATCATCTAAGACTTATTTTTGATAAAACGCTCAAAACGTTGCTATTTTACTTTGGGCTGTTTTACCAATTGACTGCTATCTGCTTTTACCACCAACGTTTTGGCAAGCTTGTCATGCCAGCCGATATTTTGCGGGCTTTTTGAGGCCATATAATAATGAATGGCGACAATCACAAAACCTAAAAAGCTGGTGAATGAAAACAGTAAGTTGTAGATAATGAACAATAGCAAAGTACGTGTGCCGATGAGCTTGATAAAAGAAGGCAGACGATGCGTGGTTTGATCCACGACGCGAATACCTGTAATCAGCTTGCCCAGTGATTGACCACGCATGGTGATAAATACTAACTGTAACGCAAACAAGCCAAAAACCATGACTTGCGATATCATCAATGTGCTGCTAGGAAGGCTCTCCATCAGCGTCATTGAATATTGATAAGCGGCATCCATGTCTTGGATATTTTGAAACTTGCTATAGTCTACATCCATTTTGGTTAATGCTAATCCAAGTGGAAAGATGGCTAGCAAGTACAATAAGCCATTGAGCGCAGTTGCCAATATGCGTGACATGATCGGGGCTAGTACTACATCGCCAACGACTTTATCTTTGGCTGTGATATTCTTATTAGCAGCCGTTTTATTTAATGACACATTATTATGCGGTGTGTGATGACGGTTGCTGGTCATATCTGCTTTGGCATTGTCTTTTGGACGTTCAGGCTTACCATATAGTCTGTCTAACGACACGCTTTTTCCGTCTTCAGTGCTACTGGTTTCAGTATCTTCGGGAAACACGGTGACATTATTGACAATAGAGTCATTAACCTCAGGGCTGCTAATGCTAGTAGGTCGATAAACCCCTTGATTGTTCGTCAAGTTGCCAACTCGCTGCCATTGGTCTAAGCCTTCGTGCCAAATCAAATCATCCAGTAAAACTTCACCAGACGTCAGCATAATATTGAGCTGATCCAAATTATATGGACCGGCTTGTACGTTATTTCGAGCTAAGAAAATCTGCATAATTGCCTGCATAGTTAGTCATATATTAAGTCGCTACTGTAAGACATAGTATTAGGGTCTATTCAAGATTTTTCAAATAGACCCTAATGGTTGTATCTTCAATGACTGTGTGAATTACCGCTGTGACTTAAATTACGGCTTACTTTGCTTCTTCACCAGCTAAGAAGAACCAAGTATCTAGTACTGAGTCAGGGTTCAATGACACTGAGCTGATACCTTGCTCCATGAGCCAGAACGCAAGATCTGGATGGTCTGATGGACCTTGACCACAGATACCGACATACTTACCCGCTTTGCGGCAAGCATCAATCGCCATAGACAGTAGCTTTTTAACAGCAGGGTCACGCTCATCAAATAGATGCGAGACGATACCTGAGTCACGGTCAAGACCAAGCGTTAGCTGAGTCAAATCGTTAGAGCCGATAGAGAAGCCATCGAAGTGTTCTAAGAACTCTTCTGCTAATAACGCGTTGGTTGGTAGCTCACACATCATAATGATGCGTAGGCCGTTCTCACCACGTTTTAGACCGTTTTTCTCGAGTAACTCAATAACTTGGGCGGCTTCGTCAACGGTACGGACGAATGGAATCATAATTTCGACGTTGGTCAGACCCATCTCATCACGTACGCGCTTTAGGGCTTTACACTCAAGCTCAAAGCAATCACGGAAATTATCAGAGACATAACGACTGGCACCACGGAAGCCCAACATTGGATTTTCTTCTGACGGCTCGTATAACTTACCACCAAGCAAGTTAGCGTATTCGTTTGATTTGAAATCTGACATACGAACAATAACTGGCTGATCCATAAAGGCAACCGCTAGTGTTGAGATGCCTTCGACCAATTTATCAACATAAAAGTCAACAGGTGAAGCATAACCAGCGATACGCTCTTGGATTGCTTGTGATATCTCACGTGGCAAGCTGTTCATGTTTAGCAAGGCTTTTGGATGCACACCGATCATACGGTTGATGATGAATTCAAGACGCGCAAGACCAATACCTTCGTTTGGCATTTGGGTGAAAGAGAAGGCGCGATCTGGATTACCAACGTTCATCATAATCTTGAAGGCAAGATCTGGCATAGATTCAACAGAGTTGGTCTGTATTTCAAAGTCAATTTGGCTTTCATAAATGAAACCAGTATCACCCTCGGCACAAGAAACAGTGACGTCTTGACCATCAACCAACAGTTCAGTGGCATTACCACAACCGACGATAGCCGGTACGCCAAGCTCACGGGCGATAATAGCTGCATGACAGGTACGACCACCACGGTTAGTGATGATGGCAGAGGCACGCTTCATGACTGGCTCCCAATCTGGATCGGTCATGTCTGATACGAGGACGTCGCCGTCTTGTACTTTGTCCATCTCGTTTAGGTTGCTAACGATACGTACTTTACCCGCACCAATGCGTTGACCAATTGAGCGGCCTTCACATAAGATTTTTGCATCAGTAGTATTGATGATATAGCGTTCCATGACATTGCTGTCTTGGCGGCTTTTTACGGTTTCTGGACGGGCTTGAACGATAAAGATTTCATTGGTATCGCCGTCTTTTGCCCATTCGATATCCATCGCTTGACCGTAATGCTTCTCAATGGTCATCGCTTGCTTGGCAAGTGAGGTCAGCTCTTCGGTAGATAGCGAGAACTGCATGCGATCTTGTTTTTCAACATCAACGGTTTTGACAGACTTAGTCGTACTGCCTTCATCACCGTAGATCATTTTCTTATGCTTGCTGCCTAGGTTACGGCGAATAACCGAAGGCTTGCCATTGGCGAGCAATTGCTTAGAGATATAGAATTCATCTGGGTTAACCGCACCCTGTACGACCATTTCACCTAGGCCATAGCTTGAAGTGATAAAGACCACTTGATCAAAACCACTCTCTGTATCTAGCGTGAACATCACACCAGCAGCACCGGTCTCTGAGCGTACCATGCGCTGTACAGCAGCAGACAATGCAACGCCTTCGTGCTCAAAACCTTTATGTACACGATAAGAGATTGCGCGGTCGTTATAAAGAGACGCAAATACTTCTTTAATGGCAATCAGAACGTTATCAATACCGCGAATGTTTAGGAAAGTCTCTTGCTGACCGGCAAATGAGGCATCTGGCAAATCTTCGGCAGTCGCAGAAGAACGGACAGCAACCGCGATGTCATCGCCGCCACTCATGGTTTCAAATGACTGACGCACTTCTTGCTCTAGATCGCTTGGCAGCTCTTGCTCAATAATCCACGTACGAATTTTTTTACCCGTTTCTGCAAGTTTTTTTACATCATTAACATCTAATGTTTTTAGCTCGCTGTTGATTTTGTCAAGCAAGCCAGTTTCGTTCAAAAAACGGTTAAATGCATTTGAAGTGGTGGCAAATCCGCCTGGAACACTAACACCCAAATCAGACAAATGGCTGATCATTTCACCTAATGAGGCGTTCTTACCGCCGACCATCTCAATGTCGTCTTTTCCTAGCTGATCAAGATTGATTACAAGTGCTGTAGATTGCGCTGCCATGATAACTCCAGAAAATAAGGTTATTTAGTAAAGATTATAACGGTCAATTATACCCCTATATTTGGATAATTTCGAGACCTAGAACCAAAAAATTCGTCAAAAAGATACAAATTGTCGGGTTTGCTACATAATTTACGTCAGCTGCCTGACGGTTTTACTTTTAAGACCGAGCCAAAATGTCAATGCTACCGAAATAATAGGGTGCCATAATTGTCATCAAAACCCCTAAATATGAGTAAAATCTGTCCAAAAATACTCCTAGGATTTTTACTACTATATATAGGACATAATATTGGGACTTATATAGGGTCTGTTGAACATTCAAATATTAGGACTGCTGATTGCTAAAATCGCATCAAACTAGGCGTAAACTGACGATAATGTCGAGACCTTAGCTAGGTTTACAACAACGTTTGGGGTGATTTTAGCATCAGCCTTTCAGGGCAGGGCTATTTTTTGCCAATACATGGCGAAATTGTCTACCCTAGAATGACTAGGCGTCAAAAATTTCACTGCGTATTGGCAAAAAATAGACACTGCCAGTACCACATTTGAATGTTCAACAGACCCTAGTCAATAAAACGAAATTGTGCAGGACAATATCGAAAGAAAGAGCGGGGTGTTTGTCGTCGCTTGTCGACAACATTGATTTCTATTGAGCTTCTATTATGCGTATAATGAAAAGTGAAACGCCCTGCGCGAATAATTGAATCAATCATTAAAATATGATGACTGATCAAAAGACAGTCAAAAAAATAAGCCAGTTACAGGCCAATATTAGGGTTTCAACCGAGGTATCAAAGTTATGTACTCAAGCAATCTATCTGAACAAAATAAGCCGACGATACAAAATCATGATGCGTTAAATTTAGACAATTCGCAAACCATAAGAAGTGCATTTTTTATCTCTGATGGTACGGCTATTACGGCTGAGACTCTTGGACGTGCTATTTTAAGTCAGTTTGCTTCCGTTCCTTTTGAGACGCGCGTACTGCCTTATGTCGATAGTTTAGAGCGCGCCGAAGACGCTGTTGAGCAAATTAACATGGCTTATCAACGTGATGGTGTGTTGCCTTTGGTATTCGATACCATTGTTAACTCTGAAATTCGCGAAAAAATCAACTCAGCGACCAGCTGTAACTTAGATATGTACGAGGGCTTGATTGGTCGTGTTGCCGAAGAGACCGGGGTGGAGCCAGATGGACACTCAGGTCATGCACACGATGACGTCGATTCCGAAACCTACAAGGAACGTATCGACGCGGTTCATTTTGCCTTGGACAATGACGATGGCGCACGCACACGTCATTATGACGCGGCTGATATTATTCTGGTTGGAGTCTCACGCTCGGGCAAAACCCCAACGTCATTATATCTAGCCTTACAATTCGGTATCCGTGCGGCCAACTATCCTTTGACCGAAGATGATTTGTACGACAATCAATTACCAAAAGCGTTGCGTGAGCACAAAGACAAATTGTTCGGTCTGCTCATTGATACCGATCGCTTGGTCAAAATTCGTCAAGAACGCCGTGCAGGCAGTCGTTATTCAAGCTATCAGCAATGCCAGCAAGAGCAGCGGGCGATACAAGGTATTTATATCACTCATGGTATTCCTAGCTTAGACGTCTCAGAGATGTCGGTTGAAGAAATTGCCACACGTATCTTACAGATGACGGGTCTTAAACGCCGTATTGGTTAATGCTGGTGGCTAATAAGACGTTAGCGTTGACAAAAATAATTTGTACCATTTTATATAGAACAATTTCACTCAAAACAATGCCTTTACCATATAGAGAATATTATGAGTTCATCTTATAAGTCTAGAAAGACACCTTTATTACTTACTAGCCTGTTATTAAGCGCCGCGACTTTGCTTAGTGCTTGTCAGACCTCGCCATTTGCACGTGAGCCGGTACCTGAGCCCCGTTATGTTCCAACGATTGTGTTGGGTGAAGCGCAAACGCTTACTGTCATGCCAAATCGTGTGGCGTGCGCTTCAGCGTTACCGATGCAGTGCTTGTTGGCCAAATCGAGCAAAGATGGCAGCGTGTTTCAGATTCCTTATGATTGGATCGATGACTTTAAACCGAGCCTTGGTACCGAGTATATAATTAGTGCACGTCCACAAATAGATGAAGGCAAACAAAGCTTGACAGGGCATTGGACATTGCAAAACATCCTATCACAACGTATGGTGGGCACTCCTTAGCAGCATGACCCTGACGCATCTTTGCATTGATTCATTCATAGCCTAAAGACAGACAAACAAAGAAATAAAGAGGACACAATGGGAAGCAAAAATACTAGCGATGCTACCAATGACACTGGTGAAGACATTCATACCGAAGTATCTAATAAAAAAAGCGGCGCCGCGCCAAATCCTGAACATACGGAAGACAAAAATAAAAAAGAAAAAATCGAACAAACACATGAGCAAGTCACCGACGACATCATGCACCACCCTGACTTGGTCAATCCGCTAGATGATACCCGTATTGATGTAAAGTCAGGATTTACTAGAGACTCTGAGCGTATCAAGGGTGACAAGCATCAGTTTGAATATGATGCGGTGGTGTTGGGTGCGGGTCCCGCTGGTGAAGCGGCCGCCATGAAGCTTGCTAAATCAGGCAAAAAAGTCGTGGTTATCGATCCGCGTGAGCAAGTCGGGGGCAATTCTACTCATGTCGGTACGATTCCGAGTAAAGCGTTACGCCAATCAGTATTTAACTTGATTAACTTTCGCCGTGATCCTATGTTTACCAAGGCGATGGAGTATCACCAAGTACCACTAAACAAGGTGCTTGCGAACGCTCGTAAAGTGATACGCAATCAAGTTAGCACCCATACTCGCTTTTATGAGCGCAATCAGATTGAAGTGATTCATGGCTGGGCAAGCTTTACCGATGCGCATACCATTCGTGTTGAGCTTGATGAAAATGTCTTTGAAACCGTTACCTTTAACAAAGCCATCATTACCGTTGGTAGCCGCCCTTATCGTCCTGAGATTTTAGATTTCAATCATCCGCGCGTTTTTGATTCGGATAAAATCCTGCAAATGGATTATGTGGTCAAAAAAATCATCATTTATGGTGCTGGGGTGATCGGCTGTGAGTACGCCTCTATCTTTACCGGTCTGGGCTACAAAGTCGACTTGATCAACAATCAGGGTAAGCTGCTCAGCTACTTAGATAGTGAAATCAGTGATGCGCTAGCGCATGATTTTAGACAATTTGGTGTCCTTATCCGCAATAACGAAGAGATTGATCATCTTGAGACTCATGATGACTGTGTGATTTTGCACTTAAAGAGTGGTAAAAAAATCAAGTCTGATGCGATTCTTTGGTCTAATGGTCGCTCAGGTAATACGGAAGGCTTAAACTTGGAGGCTATCGGCTTAGAGGCCAATAGTCGTGGTCAGCTAAAAGTGGATGATACCTACCGTACTGATATCGAAAATATCTATGCAGCTGGCGATGTGATTGGCTGGCCATCTCTGGCTTCTGCTGCTTATGACCAAGGTCGATGTGCAGCAGCCTTTATGGTTGGTGATAGCGACGCAGAGCCAGTTTCGAGTGTTCCTACAGGTATTTATACCATTCCAGAAATCTCCAGTATCGGTAAGACCGAGCAGGAGCTAACGGATGAGCAAGTACCTTATGAAGTGGGACAAGCCTTCTTTAAGCATCTCGCTCGCGCCCAGATCATCGGTGAGCGTACAGGGGTACTAAAGATATTATTCCACCGTGAGACGCTTGAGATATTGGGGATTCATTGCTACGGCAACCACGCCTCAGAGATTATCCATATTGGACAAGCGGTCATGAAGTGTAACAATACGCTTGAGTACTTCGTAAATACGACCTTTAATTATCCAACGATGGCAGAAGCCTATCGCGTCGCGGCGCTAAATGGTCTTAACCGCGTATTTTAAACGGTTATAAAGATTGAAATAACAATAAAAAAGCGCCTAACGATATCGCTAGGCGCTTTTTTTGTTGTGTATTCCATCCTAAAATAAATTTACTAAAAAGGTTTTTTTAACTCTATTTTAGAACGAGACTCACACAATGGGGCTGATAAAACGAGACTAAAAAACAATCACTTAAAAAATCACTCAGAAAACAATCACTTAAACAGTCTGAGTTTTAATAGTCTCAAGATAGCTTCTGATATTACTAACGTAGTGCATCGCTTGCCCATAACGGCTGTTGGACGCTCTGTTTTCAGCAAGGTAAGCATAGATATTTGCCCAGCTTTTGTCATCAATACCTTGAGCTCTCAGTTTACGTTGAATGCTTTTTACCGCATTCGGCCCCATATTATAGCCAGCAAGGGCAAACCAAATACGGTCAGTTTTGGGTACATCGGCAAAGTCTGACTTCATTTGCTCTAAGTAACGTGCGCCACCACCAATGCTTTGATAAGGGTCGACGCGATCTGAGACGCCCATGGCTTTTGCTGTATTGTTAGTCAGCATCATGAGCCCGCGTACACCTGTTGGCGATACCGCATTGGCGTCTAAATGTGACTCTTGATAACCCATGGCCACCAGCAATTCCCAGTCGTGATTGTAGTTACGCGCTTGCTCTTCAAACGAGGATTGATAATCAGGCAGTTTTTCCGTAAGCGTTCTTTGGAAGTGATCCTGACTATAAGCATCTTTTAGCAAGTTCTGATTATAAAAAGCCGCTAGCTTTTGGGTGTTTTCAAGCTTGATACTGTCGCACAAGAAGTAACTGGCTTTTTGCGATAGCGGATCATTGGCTGAATTGAAAGTCCAGCTGACCTTGGGATGTAGACCATTTTTGGTCAAGCTGGCATCATAACCGCAGCTGACATTGACGGAAGATAAATTTAGTTGGCTTTTTAGTTGGGTGCTGGCGGTCGTCAACGCCATGTCAGCATTACCTGATTTCACCGCTCTGAGAGCAGCTTTTTCACTGGCATAGGCTTTTAGATTGACGTCTACGCCTAGCTCATCAGCATAGGTACGTACCAGATCATAACCGAAGCCGTGCTGAAAACCATCCGTCGCAAAATAAGTGCTATCTCCAGGGACAGCGGCGATGGTTAAGGTATTCTCCAGCATAACTTGATCATAAGTTGGCACTTGTGAATCCATGGTAGTAAAACTCTCAGCTGGTAAAGAGAGCAGGGCAATACTAGAAACTTGTGCCAGTTTTTTGGTTCTGGCAAAACGACTTGAAGTAACAGGGTTAACGGATGTAACGAGGTTACTTTTAGTGTTCAGTAGGCGTTTAGATGGACGCAGTAAATATGAGATACGGCGTTTGGCCCCTTGCGCAGATACTTTTACACGATAAGTAATACGCTGCATGGATGTCTCCTAGTTTTAGCCATCCTTCTTACCGCAAAAACACGTACAAATATATGACCATAATATTGACATATATCGATATCGCATCTTAAATAAAGTCGCACCTTTTAATAGGAAAAATGCCACTCTATCTTGTTTGACTATAGCGCCACTAGCGTACTCTCTCTAAGAGTTAGTGGGGTAGTTTGTCGTCAGCCAGCTATCGGTGAGTTATCAAAGCGTTCTAAAATAATGTTTTTATATTAATTTTAAAAACTGGACGCACAACGACGCGAAGGATATAAATCAGATGATTCCTTCATCGATAACTAAATATGGCTAGTGGCCAAACAACTATATGTCAAACACAGGTAAGGTCATGATTAAGTCATTGAGACAAAGACATCGTGCAAAATATTGATGTAATCATTTGCTAATTAAGCAAATACATTCATCTGTTTTTACGATGCTAACTTTAATGGCTGGCTATACCTTGACTCACTAGTAATAGGATAGCTGGCTGTTAAAGTTTTTTGTCCAGCAATAAGGGTAAGTAAAATAATCAAGCTTGATAGTTTGTGTCACTTTTTATCAAACAGGTGATTTAATACCATCATCGCGACACTAAAAATAAAAAAATACCATGTTGCTAAAACATATAGTGCAAACATAGTATTTCAATGGATAGCAGTCTAAAGCCTTATCACTTATGTAGCATGATAAAGTCTCAAATGACTACCAGCATTATTTTAGTGCCATAACCGGAAGCTGTAATAAATGGGAAGTTTCATGACAAAACGTTCTTTCTTCAAGTACTAATATGCGGTTATATAGTGGATTATTCAAGTTAAGTTAAGAAAAGAGCGATAAAACTTAACAATTGGACTATAGACGGTAAGAAATGCCCTCATTATTGCTACATTGATCAAAACTTGATTAACCTACTTGATATTATGGGCTTTCTTACACTATATGTTTCAGTTACTACTGAGGTGGTTTTATGATGACTAAGTTTAATAACTAATTTAATGGTTAGGCTGGGTTATCGATGTCAATGAAAGTCACTGGTAGTCCAAATTTCTGGGCAACTATCTCACCTAGCGCTTGAATACCGCCACGTTCGGTTGCATGATGACCACAGGCAAAGTAATCAATACCAAGCTCGCGCGCGATATGCGTGGTACGTTCTGATATCTCACCAGAGATAAACGCATCGCAGCTCATCGTGGCAGCTTGTTCAATCATATCTTGCGCGCCGCCCGTACAAATACCGACACGTTTGATAAGCCTTTTATTCTCTGCCTCTTTACCAGAATTATACTCGGCCGCAATATGTAGCGGTGCACGCCCTAGTGCTTGCGTAATCTTTGCAATGAGACTATCCGCGCTTTGCGGTGTGCAAGTGGCGATGTTGCCAACAGGATGTGACTCAGCAGGATAGAGCGCACCAGTAATCGTCATATCCAACATGTCAGCGAGTCTTGCGTTGTTACCAGTGATCGGATGCGCATCAAGGGGCAAATGATAGCCAATCATAGAGATGCCATGCTGCATCAATTTGCGAACGCGTTGACCTTTCATACCAGTGAGAGGGGCAGGTTCGCCTTTCCAAAAATAACCATGATGCACCATGATGGCATCGGCATTGTCAGCGATGGCAGCGTCAATCAAGGCCTCACAAGCCGTTACACCGGTTACGATACGCTGGATCGGACGTCCACCATCTACTTGTAGGCCATTTGGCGCATAGTCTTTAAAGGTGCTGGCGGATAAGTAGTCGTCACAGAACTGTGTCAACGTCTGAGCGCTGATGCTTTGATTATTCGATTCAGCTGTCGTATGATTTGCAGTCATTATGTTTTCCTATCGTCAATAAAATATATGAAGTAAAGTGCAGTCGATCAAGTGAGCAAAAATTATGAGTTATTTGTAAGGGCTGTTTTTAGTTTAATTCTTTATCTTTTTAGTTTAATCCTTTATCAGAGTTATTTTAACATGCTGGTGTAAGCAAACAGATAAGCTGGATAACTGAAATGGTACACGATACGTTACTATTTAATAGTATTGCGGTTATAATTTATACATGTGAGTCTGCCTAGCTGATGGAGCAATTGATCACATGATTAGTGGGTCAATAGCAGCCCAGCAGTCACCATTGGCTCACTTCGTTTTTCACTGTCTGTGTGCATTAAATTTATAGAGGTTTTATATGTCGTCATCCCGGAACACCAATAACAAGGCGTCTTTATTAAAATGGTTACCTTGGGTCTTATTGCTGCTAGTATTGGCAGCGTTTATCTGGTTGTTCACGAGTATGAAGTCGACGTCGGAGGCCACGTGGGAGCCACCAAGAACCCCACCTGCGGAGCAGCAAGCGTCAGAACCAGTGGCAGATACGCCAGCGCCTATTTCTTCTTATCATAATGCGGTTGCCCGTGCCTCGCAATCCGTGGTCAATATCTATACCACCCAGACGATGGCAGAGCATCCGTATATGGATGATCCTATCCTGCGCCGGTTCTTTGAAGATCATAGCGGGCCTTCCCAAGATCAAGGATCAACCAACTTAGGTTCAGGCGTGATCGTATCAGAAGATGGTTATATCGTGACCAATGCTCATGTGATCGAAAAGGCAGATGAGATCACAGTCGCGTTTAACGATGGTCGTAAGAGCCGTGCCAGAGTCATCGGTACCGACCCTGATAGCGATTTGGCAGTGATCAAGGTCGATATGACAGGATTGACCCCACTTGGCTTCCGCGAAAATCCTATTCGCGTGGGTGATTTGGCACTGGCGATTGGTAATCCGTTTGGTGTCGGTCAGACCGTGACCCAAGGTATTATCTCAGCGACTGGACGTACGGGTCTGGGTGTCAATAAGTTCGAAGACTTCATTCAAACTGATGCAGCGATTAACCCAGGTAACTCAGGTGGTGCGCTGGTCGATGCTCGCGGTGAGTTGGTGGGCATCAATACGGTTATATTCTCGCGCTCTGGTGGCTCGATGGGCATTGGTTTTGCCATTCCAACAGCGCTAGTTGAGCAAGTAATGAATGCACTGATTAAAGATGGCAAGGTCAGTCGCGGCTGGCTAGGTATCGAGATACAATCGCAGCTACGTGATCCAACGCAGCTTGAGACCTCAACAGGCGTAGAAGTGCTAAACGTCATCGATCAAAGTCCAGCGGCAAAGAGTGGTCTACGTGTCGGCGATATCGTCCTGACCATCGACGGTGTGGAAATGACAGATGCCAATACTTTGATTCAGTACGTTGCTCGCAAAGCGCCAGATACTGAGCTTGATGCACAGATACTACGCCAAGGTAAGAATGCACAAGTAAAAATAATGCTAGAAGAGCGCCCAGCACAAGAGCCTATCGAGCGTCCTGTCGTCCTACAAGAGGGAAGCATAGGCGGAATGGAAGAGGGCGAGATGCCCGAGCGAAGCATTCAGAATGATGAAGAAGCGCCCATGATGTCAAAGGCTGAGCGTGATCGTATGCGTGAAGAGCTGATGAAGCTGTTTGAACAAGACACCGCAGCACAGTAATTTCTCATAACCATGTGCTGATTCATAATGTGTTTATGAGACAGCATATTCATTTAGCTAATAACATAAAAAAGCGCGCTATCTTATGTAGATAGCGCGCTTTTTTATGTTTGTTTTTCTCTATTTCTCAATAGGCTCATGATTGATATAAACGACCCCTCGTACACGGCAGCAGCAGGGCAGGATTTCATCTTCGTCAATCATAGCGAGTGGTTCAAACGGATAGTCAATGACGTGTGAGCTGGCGATACGTTTTATCCGGCAGCTGCCACAGTAGCCTTCCTTACATTGATAATTGACTGCATGTCCAGTGCGCAGCAGTCCATCGAGCAGACTTTCATCATCATGCAAGTAAAATTGCTTCTTACTCGTCATTACCCAAGTCATAGTTTTATCCTATCTTTTTATAATATGGTCAATCCTAAATAAAATAAGTACAATTATTATAACGTGCTACTGGAATAAATTTTACTTGCTTGCTGTGCCTACGCAGACAGAGGCTGCGCAAAACTTATCCCAGCAGCACTACACTTATTCTATGATGAATTGACTATATTAAAAGCTCAATCTTGAAAAACTATCTTCTACAACTCAAAGTCATCAAAATCGCTGTCTGATAAATCCGAGTCAATCTGACCAACCAAGTACGAGCTGATTTCTGTCTCTTGCGGCGCCACTTGCACATTGTCAGACGACAACCACGTATTGATCCATGGAATCGGGTTTGATTTAGAGTTCGGGAATACTGACGGCAAGCCAACGGCTTCCATACGCAAGTTGGTGATGAATTCGATATATTGGCAAAGAATGTCTTTGTTCAGACCAATCATTGAGCCATCTTTGAACAGATAACCTGCCCATTCTTTTTCTTGCTCGGCAGCTTTACGGAAGATCTCAATGCTTTCTTCGTAGCACTCTGCGGCAATCTCGACCATCTCAGGATCGTCACGACCATTGCGCATGAGGTTAAGCATATGCTGCGTACCCGTCAAATGCAGCGCTTCATCACGAGCAATCAGCTTGATGATTTTGGCATTACCTTCCATCAGCTTACGTTCAGCAAAGGCAAACGAGCAGGCAAATGACACATAAAAGCGAATGGCTTCTAAGACGTTGACCGCGACGATACACAGATACATCTGCTTTTTCAGTGATCTCAAATCGACAGTCACTTCCTCGCCATTGAC
This sequence comes from Psychrobacter sp. Pi2-51, assembly GCF_904846665.1. Lineage (NCBI taxonomy): Bacteria > Pseudomonadati > Pseudomonadota > Gammaproteobacteria > Moraxellales > Moraxellaceae > Psychrobacter > Psychrobacter sp. Pi2-51. The sequence goes on along the minus strand of NZ_CAJHBP010000023.1, from coordinate 18,188 downwards.
GTTGTGCGTACCAGCACCGTACAAGCTATATAGCTGCGAGTTGCGGTACAGATCATCGTAATATTGGGCAATGTCAGAGGCACGCTCTAAGATGTGCTCATTTTGCATAATGTCATCAAAGATGATGTTTGGATCATTGACGATATTGCGAATGATATGGGTATAGCTGCGTGAGTGAATGGTCTCAGAGAATGACCATGTCTCAATCCACGTCTCAAGCTCAGGGATAGACACCAGTGGTAATAGCACGACGTTTGGGCTACGACCTTGGATAGAGTCGAGTAGGGTTTGGTATTTGAGGTTACTCAAAAAGATGTGCTGCTCATGCGAGGACAGGTTGCCAAAGTCCATACGGTCTTTTGACACATCAACTTCTTCTGGACGCCAAAAGAACGACAGTTGCTTTTCGATCAATTGCTCAAAGATTGGGTGCTTTTGTTGATCGTAACGCGCCACGTTGACCGGATTACCAAAAAACATCGGCTCTTTTAGCGCATTGTTTGGCGTTTGAGAAAAAATCGAGTAAGTCATGAGACTGCCTTTATAATTGATACGGTTATTAATTTATAGGGATTTGACTGGGTTTGATTGGATTGGATTACAAGTGCTCTAGCGATATCTGTGAGGACTCTTGTCCATCGTTCATATAGGCTTTGAATATCTCGCTCAGCTCCACATCATCTAATGCTTCCAATTCATCGATAGCACTCTTACGCAGCGCACTCAAACCCTCATCATCTGATAGTTGCTGTATTTCTTTCTGTACGTCTTTTTTGGTCGCTCTCTTTACTGGTTTTTTCGGTGCTTTTGCGGCGTCTTTCTTTAATACTTCTGGTTTTACCGCTATGCCTTCGCCTAATTGCTCACGGACGTTTGCGATGTCGACTTCCACTTGTACGATATGCGAGCCACCATCGTTTAGGTCTGAAAATACGTTTGGGATAAACAAACCACCGTCTTTGATGATTGCGGTATATTGCACATGACCTCCGTCGTTTTTATTGTTTGTGTGTTTCTATATTTCTATGATAGCGCTGGATGCCTTTTATGATAACTGTCTCAATATCTTAGCTTCATCATGGCTGGCGCGTCGCAAGATTGTCATATACTTTGTTGTTTTCTCTTTTGCCAACTGCCAATACATAAACCACCACCACATCATCTTTTACGGTGTATACCAGACGATACCCTACAGTGCGTAGCTTAATTTTATAAGTATCGGTATGTCCCGATAGTTTTGACGCAGGCACATGAGGGTTTGACAATCGCTGCTGTAATTTTTTCTTAAACTGCTGCTGAATATTTGGTGCTATCTTTTTCCACTCTTTCAATGCCAAAGGATGAAACTCAAGATTATAAGTCATCCAACGTTACCTTTATCGGTATCTGCCCATCATTCAATCGTGCGCTAACGGTTTGGCTCAATGCCATGTCGTCCATCGCTTCCATCATGCGCTCAAAGACGTCTGTCGAGACTAAGTAAGCCACGGGTTTATTGTGGTTTAAAATAGCAATGGACTCACCGTCTGACTGTTTGATCAGTGCCGATGGGTTGGCTTTTAGTTCTGAGATACTGGCTGTCTGTGTGGCAAATATTGGTTGCATGCTTCATTCTCCGCTAATATTACGCTCTAAATATAGGGCTGATTTTAGCACGAAAATTAGGTCTTATTTGTTATAGTACTAAACTTAAATATTTTTAGTAGCCAATCCCGCCTACCGCTTGTATCTGCTTGGCCGCTGGCGTGCAGTCTATCGTGTCTGACCGCATTCCTGTTGCCCCGATACTACGTCCAGCCACAGCCTGCATCGCCATCGTCGTCAGCAGGATACCGCTATAGTCGGGGCTAAAAAGCCTTGTTAGGGCGTCTTTCTTTTTTCTTAAGGACTCTTCTGATTGGACGTAATTTGTAGGGTGCGCCTCGCGCACCTTTAAACATGATTTCCATATCATCGGTGCTCTAGGCGCACCCTACGTTACGAGCAAACATAAGCTATAAAGTTGGATTTTTTTTTGCGTAGGCTGGGTTGAAAATCCAGCCTACAATAACCGCCACGATCTAAAGGTAGGTTGGTGTCGAAGGATGAGACCCAACGTATTATTCAATTAAAATCGTTGGGTGTCGCAAGCTCCACCCAACCTACGCTCGCTTAATCCATATCTTTAATTCTAAAAATTTTCTTACTGTAAGGAAAAATCGAATCTTTTTCTTTAAAATTCACATAAATTATGGGGTCTTCAGTAGTTGATATTTGTGAGAAGTCCATATCAGTTACTTCTATACAATCTGAATAAGACTCCATAAAGCTTGCTACCTTGTGGAAATAAGGTCTAAATATTTTATGATCATCCTTAATATGAGCTTCATTCGGAATTAGATGTTCATAATTAGTACTACTATTTAAACTTACTTTTTTATCAAATGTATTAACAATATCTTGTGTATGTAAGCTATAGCTTTTACCATCGTTTACTAACTGTTTGAACTTAATGTTTCTATTAGATAATAGCTTCATAAGCTTATTCTTGCTTTCGTCAGGTGTTTTTAATCCAAAAATTATGCCTCGGATAGCATCGGAACGATGATGGTTTTTACCCTGATTATCACAAACGATTCTAAATTCTTGTTCTTTATCCCAGTCCAGATGCTTTGTGCCAATCATTTTTTGTAATAGAACATCATTGCTAATATCGTCAACTCCAATATCAGGCGGAGTATCTGAGTACATCACATCCAAACATTGATAAAGACCTTTATTCCTACCTATCAAACCTTCTAAATCATACTCAATGCAAATCCCTGTATGATTCTGTGCGTAACTAGCCCATAGAGAGGAAATATTGTAAGACTTACTAAGGGAAAAAATGCCTGAATTTTTAATCATGTCTTGGATTGAATCAAATTGATTATGAAGCTCATTCTTATCTATTTGAGGAGCTATCAAGGAAGCGAAACTCATGAACGTATTATATGACTCAGTAGAATAGTAGCATTCACAAAGATCATTTAATGTTTCTTTCGAAGGTGCCCAAAAATAGTTTTCTTCCAAAGATTCACGTGTAAACTTATTCAACTCTCTATATTTGTATAAATTCAAAAGTTACCTCGCTTTATTAGGTGATAAGGTCACTACGAGTCTTAGAAATAGCGATGCAGATTAAACTAGGGTTTCATCTGCATCATTTATTTCGAGGTTGAATTTATATCTTACAAGCCCCACCTGCACAATCATCTTCCATATCCGCTTGGGCATCGTTCGCACCATCACGAGTGTTATGGTAGTACAACGTCTTCACACCCATTTTATAAGCGTTTAGCAAGTCTTTTAGCAATATCTTCATCGGTACACGGCCACCAGCATAACGAACAGGATCATAGTTGGTATTGGCAGAGATACTTTGATCGACGAACTTCTGCATGACAGCGACCAGTTTTAGGTAACCGTCATTGTTTGGCATTTGCCATAGTAGCTCGTACTGATCTTTTAGGGTCGTAATCTCAGGCACGACTTGCTTTAGGATGCCATCCTTTGACGCCTTGATAGAGACCAGACCGCGTGGGGGCTCGATACCGTTGGTCGCGTTGGCGATCTGACTAGAGGTCTCAGACGGCATCAAGGCGGTTAGGGTAGAGTTGCGTAGACCGTGCTCAGTGATCTCGCCACGTAGCGTTTCCCAATCGAGATGTAGCGGCTCTTGGCAGATTTTATCCAAGTCGGCTTTGTACGTATCAATCGGTAAGATACCTTGTGAGTACGTGGTCTCGTTGAACGCAGGGCAAGCGCCTTGCTCTTTTGCCAATTTGTTTGACGCTTTCAAGAGATAGAATTGCAATGCTTCAAACGTCTGATGGGTCAGACCAAGCGCGCTGTCATCTGAATAGCGCACGCCATTTTTAGCAAGGTAATAAGCATAGTTAATCACGCCCACACCGAGCGTACGGCGACGCATGCTGCCGTTTTGAGCGGCTTTGACTGGATAATCTTGATAGTCGAGCAGGGCATCAAGCGCACGGACGATTAGTTCGGCTGGCTCTTCGATATCGCTGACGTTTTCGACTTTACCCAAGTTGACCGCTGATAGCGTACAAAGCGCGATTTCGCCTTCTTCGTCATTGATGTTATCAAGTGGTTTGGTCGGTAGCGCGATTTCCATACATAGGTTTGACTGGCGAATCGGGGCAACCGTCGCGTCAAATGGGCTATGGGTGTTGCAATGATCGACATTTTGGATATAGATACGACCCGTACTGGCGCGCTCTTGCATCATTAGGCTGAACAAGTCTGCGGCTGGGATTTGACGGCTGCGGATAGCAGGGTCATTTTCGTACTTGGTGTATAACTCTTCGAACTTGTCTTGATCTTCAAAGAACGCATCATACAAGCCAGGCGTATCACCTGGAGAGAATAGCGAGATGTCTTGACCTTTGATGAGGCGCGTGTACATCGTTTTGTTTAACTGGACGCCGTAATCCATATGACGGACACGGTTGTCTTCGACGCCGCGGTTGTTTTTGAGTACCAGTAATGACTCAACCTCTAAATGCCATAGTGGGTAGAACAATGTCGCAGCACCGCCACGTACGCCACCTTGTGAGCAGCATTTAACTGCTGTCTGAAACAATTTATAGAATGGGATACAGCCAGTGTGCTGTGCTTCGCCGCCACGGATAGGGCTACCAAGGGCACGGATACGACCAGCGTTGATGCCGATACCAGCGCGCTGTGACACATAGCGTACGATGGCGCTAGTGGTCGCGTTGATAGAGTCTAAGCTATCACCACATTCGATCAATACGCACGAGCTAAACTGACGCGATGGCGTACGCACACCAGACATGATAGGCGTCGGTAGTGAGATTTTGAATTGTGAAGTCGCATCATAGAAACGCTTCACATAGTTCATACGCTCTGACTTTTCGTAACGGCTGAACAAGCACATACCAACCAGCATGTACAAGAACTGCGGGCTTTCAAAGACGGTTTTGCTCACGCGGTCTTGGACAAGGTATTTACCTGCCATTTGCTCAACAGCCGCATACGCAAGGTTCATATCGCGCCAGTGATCGAGATATTCTTCTAACTCGTCAAATTCAGCACGGCTATAGTCAGCTAGGATATGCTCATCATATTTACCAGCATTGGTCAGCGTTGTAACGTGATCGAATAGATGTGGCGGCGTGAATCTATTGTAAGCAATCTTACGCAGATGGAAAATAGCCAAACGAGCCGCTAGATATTGATAATCAGGCGTCGTTTCAGAGATAAGGTCAGCAGCAGATTTGATGATGGTTTCGTGAATGTCACGAGTCTTGATACCTTCATAAAACTGGATGTGCGACTTTAGCTCAACTTGTGATACAGACACGTTGTCCAAGCCGTGAGCGGCCCATTCGATTACCTTATGGATTTTATCCAAATCAATAAGTTCTAAACGTCCATCACGTTTGGTTACTTGGATTTTGTCAATATGTGTCATGCTGGCCTCTATTTTGATTGCTTATTGTGATGCTGCGCGCTGAATCGGCGGCAGACATTCTTTATAACGCTACGATGCTGGGTTGCGATAGCCAGTTTTTTTAGGCAAAAAACTACCGCTACTCATAATGATGATTAAAATCACTGAGTACTACATATAGCGTGTTTGTTAATTGGTAGGCACAATATAGCGGGAAAATTTTGAAAATACTATATTGATTTTAGACTAAAACTATGTTGCTGCGAGGTTGTGAGCTGTCCAGATTTGGGCAAAGGACGATGGGATAAGGGTTAGACGCAAATGCGCTCATCATAAATTTTTTGTAAAAATATCGTGACGATTTGATTTTTATTTTATCGGTTATTGTCGACTGATAATAGTGATCAGAGCGGCAATAATGCGGGCGCAGATTGTACACCAAACCATAAAAAATCGCCACCCGTATGTTATCAATAGTGAGTGACGATCTGGACGGAAAAGGGGTTGTTTTTTTCTAAACACCCATTACCTGTTTATACGACCATACGAACCGTTTTTGCATCATCAAGTGAGGCATAAAGCGTATTCACTTGATCGGCTGCTGTGAGATATAAATTGACACGCGCTGAATGAAAGCGACCCGTTTTAGATGGCTTAACTTCTATCGAGGCCAAATCAAAATCAGGGAACTGGCTACCGAGGATCAGCTTCACTTCATTAAGCAAGCTTTCATGCTCGCCTTCATGACCAATGATGCTCAAAGGGTAGTTCATTGGAAAATCCCACAGCTCTGGATTTTGAATGTCGGTTTTTTTGCCTTTTAAGACACCTTCATTGGGTGTCAGATCCGTCATGGTGACGTCTTTAGTGCTTTGGTTGGTGTTTTGGTTGCTGCTTTGATTAGTGTTTTGATTATCAGTATCTTTTGAATTATCACTCATGATATTTGCCTCGTTTTTTTAAATATGAGCTATAGTTGAATTCAAATAATTTCGATACAAGTAAACCGAGCGCAAGTTATACATTAGTATGCTTAGCGCGGATGACGATGTAGCGGATTTATATGGATTTGACTATATTTGGATAAGAGCTTTATTGCCCATTTATAGTGGCACTAAGCCTATTATTCAAGTCCTGTGATAGCGGCGACAGCACATTAGGGTATGTCGAACCTTCGGCTACGTTACGGACAGGGTATGGACAGTGACCGCTTATCTTTTATAACCACAAACCGCCACATAATCCCCACGGTCATAACCGTCGATGACCTCTTGTACCTTATCATTGGCATACATTGGATGGGTCAATAAGGTCTGCGCATACTCAAAATCGACGAAACCATTGGCTTGCATCAGCGCGATTTTTTCATCTGAAGTGCGCCAATTGGCTGACTTTACCAGTTCAATAGGATAAGGGTCAGCAGGGGAGATGTGCGCAAGTAGCGGATGCTCCCAAGTGCCTAACGAGCTGGCCAAATTGTATAAGCTGGCAAAGCCACTCTCTTTTGGTACATCGATGAGGATAAGCTTGCCGCCAGTTTTTAGAGCGTCAAATGCCTTTTTAATACAGGCATCCAAATCGTTGATATAGCTGACACTGCCGTTGAACATAATAATGTCAAACTTATTGGGCTCGATCTCGCAAGTTTCAGCAGGGCTGATATCTACTTGCAATCCGCGCTTTTCGGCGACGGCTGCCATGTCCTTAGAAGGCTCAATGCCATATTTGATATGAATATCATAATCTTTTGCTAGTAGTGATTCAAATAATCCGCTACCACAACCGATAGACAATATCTCACTGTCTTTATCTAAGAAATGGGCAACTAATTTTAGCTCACTGGTCAGTAAGTTTTGATTGTCAAAAAACCAGCTATCGTACGCGCTTGCGTGTTCATCAAATGCTGCCATGATATCTCTCCTTGAGTATTTTTTATTGTATCGTTAATCCACTATAAAAGAGTGACAGCGTTAACCTCGCTTAAAGTATTACTCATACATCTGCACTCGGTTGCCTTGTCACTCTGTCTCTTTTTTATATTGAACTGACTATATAGTTAATTCACGTTAAAAAATACAGGTTATGACAGATCTAATGCTTGCTGCCAAAAATTCACTTCCATCCGTGAAGCAGTATTAAATAACTGTTGGAACTTGTCTGCTTGAGCAGGGCTAGCGTGTGCCAGTAGTTCATTGATCTGCGCTTCGTTCTGTGCGGTAATCGCTTGAAACGCATCACTAGAAAATACATCAATCCATGGTTGATAGGGATTGCCCGTGATAAATCCTTCGGCTTTGATGCGTTTGCCAATTTCGCCATAGCCCATCAAGCAAGGGGCAATAGCAGCATAAAGCTCAGCCAGTGAGCCTGACAGGGCAGCGTCTAATATATAGCGGCTATAGGCGATGGTTACGGTAGACTCAGGCGCATTCTCGACGGTTTCAAGCGCTATGCCCCATTGGTGGCAGAAGTCCAAATACATGCCAATTTCCATATCGAGCATGGCATTGATACCCGCTTGACCGACGCGCATTTGCGCCAGAGTGTCGCTTTTATACACGCTCAGCGCCATCACGCGGGTATAGTGAAGCAGATATAAATAGTCTTGGACGAGGTAGTGGCGGAAGCTGTCAGGGGCGAGCGTACCTGCCGCTAGTTGCTTGACAAAGTCATGCTGAATATAATCATCCCAAGTTGGGCAATGGTGACGTAGCGTTTGGTAATTCATAGTGTTCACTTACTTTTATCAGTGCGAGTAAGCAGATGGTAGACGAACTCATGCATTATTAGCAAGGGATGCACCAAGTATAATGGCATCATACATTTGGACAGCTAAGTTTTCAATTGCTGATGCGACTTACGGTAAGTAGCCATTGATAGGCGCGATATCAGGCGGGATATCCGTGTCTCCTAATGCTTCTCGCAGATTGATTTCGATTGTGCGTGATAAGGCAGTCAGGGGTAGTTGGTTAGCTGCCAAGCCAAAAGGCTCTTCCAGCTCTTCGCTAAGGGCATCCAAACCAAAGAAGGTGTAAGCGATCACCGCAGAAATCAACGGAGTGGCCCAACCGAGTGAGGCCACCAAGCCAAAAGGCAACAGGATGCAATATAGATAGGTCGTGCGATGTACCAACAGCATATAAGCAAATGGCAGCGGCGTATTATGAATGCGCTCGCAAGCCGCCAATACAATCGTCATAGATGTCAGGCGCTCGTCCATGTTTTGGATGACTTGCTCAGACACCAGTCCTTGCCGCCGAATGTCACCGAGCTGCTTACCCATGAGGCGCATTATATAATCAGGTACGTTTTTCGCCTGGCGCATATTGTCATGATGCGTTAACGCTACAAATGGCTCGATATCTTCCCAAGGTGACGTACCACGTAGCCTGTGGCGCACAGCATGAGCAAAAGCGATCGCCAAGTGAATCATCGCTCGTTGAGTATCACGCCCAGCATCGGTGTCATCCTCTATAAAAGACAGCACTTGACGCGTTAAACTGCGGGAATCATATACCAGCTGACCCCACAGTCCTCGAGCTTCCCACCAACGTTGATAACTGGCGTTGTTCCGAAACCCAAGAAACAACGATAACGCGATTCCGAGCAAGGTAAACATCGCCATACCATAATAAGGAAAAGAGTCAGGAAGCCAGTGCTGAATAATCGTTATGAGTGTACTAAGAATAGTAATCAGCAGAATTTGCCGATAGACTTTTGGAATGATGGAGCCACGCAGGGTGAAAAATATCTTGAGGGCATTGGGGGTTTGGCGGACAATCATGTCAGCTTCCTAGCGATGGGGTATGTTAGTAGGCCGTGCATTATACAATAGCGTTGTTAAAATTTGAGTATTCTTGTTTTTGATTGCCCATCGGACACTGTGCAAAAAAAGTGAAACATAGCGTGCAAACTATATGGCTAAACGACTCAAAAGATCCTTGCATTTTTCTCTTAAGGTGTCTCTGAGCAGTCTGACGGCAGGGGTTATCGATTGCCTACTTGGGCAGATGAGCCAAAGCTCGCTTGGCTTTGCTTGATAGTCGGTCATGATATGAATTAGCTTGCCTTCTGATATGTCACTCGAAACATCCAAGCAGGATTTTACAGCAAGTCCTTTTCCTTCGACACACCAGCGCCTGACCAGATCACCATCGTTAGAGGCTCGATTGCCACTCATTTTTATTTTATAAACTTGCTTGTTCTTAGTGAATTCCCACACATCGTGAGTGATATCGTACAGCTGATAAAACAACCCATTGTGCGTCGGTAGCTCATGCGGATGCTGGGGTATGCCGTGACGTGTTATATACTCTGGCGATGCACAAAGCAACCCTGGGACATCACAAATCTTAAAGCCGTAAAGACTGGCATCTTTTGGCGAACCATAGCGTAATGCCATGTCTACAGAGTCACGATAAAAGTCTATATGACTATCGCTTAGATCGGTTCTCAAGCTCATGTTTGGGTGATGATCTAATAACTCATCAAGCCATGGTGTAACGATGTTGCGCCCCAAATCAGAAGGCAGTGCAATGCGCAGCTCACCATCGACGATATCGAGATCTTCTTTGATATTTTGCCTAGCTTGCTCAAGCAATAAGAGTGCTTTTTCACATTCTGGAATGTAGCGCTCTCCGGCACTCGATAGACGTAATTGACGCGTGGTACGAATGAATATTTCAGCGCCCAATGTTTTCTCTACCCGCTTGAGCGCAGCACTGGCAGTTGCCACACGCATGTCTAGATGTGCTGCCGCTGCCGTGATATTGCGATGTTGAGCGATTTTTAGAATAACTTCGAGATCAGATAACAGCATATTCTCAATTCTTATTTGATAATGTATCAAATATTACCCTGTTTATCTTGTCATAAGCCAGCGTTATGATGGCAGCCACTTAACGAACCGGAGCAGCATGATGAAAGCCATTGGATTTATACAGTCTTTACCCATTACTCACACGGACTCATTGCAAGATATTGAATTGCCACAACCTATCGCAGAAGGCTTTGATTTATTGGTCAAAATCAGCTCTATCGCGGTCAATCCTGTCGATTATAAAGTCCGCCAAAACATGCCATCCGAGGACGGTAGCCACAAAGTCATTGGTTGGGATGCAGTCGGTGAAGTGGTCGCTATCGGTGAGAAGGCGACACGCTTTGCAGTTGGTGATAGAGTTTACTATGCAGGCGAGCTCGATCGCCAAGGCAGTAATGCAGAGTATCAGTTGGTGGATGAGCGTATCGTTGGTATGAAACCAAAAAGTCTGTCGAATAATGAAGCGGCAGCATTGCCGTTGACCACTATCACGGCATGGGAGATATTGTTTGAGCATTTAACTATTAAACAGCAGCCAATCACTGATAATAGCAAATCTAATGAGGTTATCTTAGTCGTGGGCGCTGCAGGTGGGGTGGGTTCTATTTTGCTACAACTGGCAGCGACATTAACGGGGGCTACCATTATCGCGACAGCCTCACGTGAGCGCTCAAAGCAGTGGGTGCAGACACTGGGGGCAGATTATGTGATTGATCATAGCCAGCCATTAGCGGCACAAATCGAAGCGTTGGGCATTGGCCCTGTGACCCATGTCGCAGGGCTTCAGAGTACTGAAAGCTATTTCGATACCTATATAGATATCTTGACGCCTTTTGGGAAAATAGCGATAATCGATGATCCTGAACAGTTAGACATCACCAAAATTAAGTTCAAAAGCCTCTCATTTCATTGGGAGTTTATGTTTGCCCGCTCACTGTTCAAAGCCTCGGACATGGCAGCACAAGGTCAGTTATTAAACCGTGTCGCTGACTTGATTGATCAGGGTTATATCCAGACCACGGTTGGCGAAAACATGGGTATCATTAATGCGACCAATCTACGAGCGGCTCATCAAGCGCTAGAGTCGGGTACAACGATTGGTAAAATAGTATTGGAAGGTTTTTAATGTTTTAATATTCAACAGAGCCTAATAAAGCATGTCCTCGTTTTTATCACTATTTTTAAAATGAGGACATAGCCCAATCAAAAATAAGAGACAGATATGCAACTAGAAATCAATGTTATCGATGCTTTTACTGATACTGTTTTTAAAGGTAACTCAGCAGCCGTTATTATCACCGATAGCTGGCTCGCTGATGATCTAATGCAATCGATTGCTTTTGAAAACAATTTGTCTGAGACGGCATTTTTGGTTTTAGATGAGAGTGATGGTAAAGATATCTATCATATCCGCTGGTTTTCACCGCTTACTGAGATTGCCTTCTGCGGTCATGCAACCTTAGCATCTGCTTTTGTGTTATTTAAGAAAAATCCTAATTTAGCCTTTATTAAGTTTTCAGCCGACGCCGTTGGGATATTGACTATCGTGCAAACAGACGCTGGCAAAATACAAATGGATTTTCCCAATACTGAACCTGAAAAAGTCGATAATGTCCCTGATAGTTTGCTTTCAGGATTGTCTATTGCACCAGTTGAAGTCTATAAAAACACCCAAGCCTATTTCGTTATTTATAATTCTGAAAGCGATGTATTAAACGTAGAGCGTGATAACGAGCAGCTAAAACAGCTCGCACCTTTAGATGTGGTGGTGACATGCCAAGCTAAGTCTGCTGAGTTTAAAGACTACGATTTTGTGTCACGTTATTTTTGGCCAGCCAATGGTGGTGATGAAGACCCAGTGACTGGATCAGCGCACACAGGACTTGCGCCATTATGGGCTGAGCGTTTGGATAAAAATGAATTGGTCGCTTATCAGGCGTCAAATAGAGGCGGGGTACTAGACTGTGTTGTTGCAAAAGATAGGGTGTTTGTTTCTGGCAATGCCGTGCAGTATTTGACAGGATTTATCACGGTCGAGGAGTAGCAGGTTTTGACAGAATTAAAGACACTAGGGCTTTTTGCACTGACCGCATTAGCAGAGATTATTGGTTGTTACCTGCCTTATTTATGGCTGCGAGAAGATAAGTCCATCTGGCTTCTTGTTCCCAGTGTGCTGAGTCTGGCGGCCTTTGTTTGGTTGCTGACATTACATCCAACCGCTGTAGGCAGAGTCTATGCAGCTTACGGTGGGGTGTATGTGGCGATGGCGATTTTATGGTTGTGGACGGTGAACGGTATCAGGCCTACCACATGGGATATCGTAGGGTCTGCGGTTGCATTGTTAGGCATGGCAATTATCATGTTTGCACCGCGCAGTGGCTAGGGCGTGTCCTCAATTCAACCGATAGCGATCTAAATGGGCTAAAAGTGGTTAAATCTTGCCAAACATCGTCAATTAGCTAGGTAATATATCGATATTATCTGCGCTATTTTCCTTGTTTGACTGCCATTTACCTCACTTTTATCCTCATTTTTAAAATGAGGACACGCCCTAACATCAATGCAGCGCCTAACACAAAAAATGCCAATCAAACCGTGAGGTTCAATTGGCATAGCTTTAATCAGCGTAATAATGCATTAAATATTAATGTTTGCCTAAGATACTGCCACTGTCATCTTTCTTAGATTGTTTGGCGGCTTTCTTTTCTTTTGCCGTCAATAGTGGTTTCTTTTTCACATTTTTCTTACTATCTTGACCTTTACTCATGATTTTTTCCTCTTTAGGTAGCTTATACAGCCATAAGCCAGATTGGCTGACTAGCGGGCGGAATGGCTACAATTGACGCAGATGCTGCGTACTAGATTGAGTATAGCTCTAAGCCTGTGCAATAGATAGCGATAGCACAATTTCCCTACGCTTCAATGCGGTCATTCTATTTGGCTAAATTTTATTCAACGCCTCTTTTATATTGAAATTTAGAATATCTCAGTCAGATTGTCGGCTAAAGATATGTTCAAACGATGCGTTTAATCAATACCAATATCAATATTAGTATTCGTAAGTGCTTACTTACGGAGTCATCACGATTTGCTATAATGAGCCACAAGCCGATGAGTCGTCGCGGCAAACTTTTATAATATTCCTATTTAGCACAAAGATGCTTACTGTTTTGGTTGATTGTTATGCGTATCCGTAAACTTTTTAAATTTGAAAATGCACATATTGTGCGTAATTGCAGCTCTGAGCGTTGCAAACACTCTATCCATGGTCATAGCTATCAGATTGAACTGATTCTTGAGGCTAAGCGCTTGGATCATGGGCAAATGGTCTATGATTTTGGACTATTAAAGTCGTCTATCAAGGATATTATCGACAGCTTTGATCATGCGATTTGCTTTTGGAATAAAGACGATCCTGAATATATCGCTGCTTGCAAAAAATTCAGCGCGCGCTGGATAAGCTTGCCGGTATCGCCATCAGCAGAGCAGTTCTCTAGAGTCATCTTCTTTTGGGCGCAAGAAATTCTCAAGCAAACCCAAATGCAAAACGGTGAGTCTGATGTCAGCGTCTACTCGGTGATTGCACACGAAACCGCAACGGGTTACGCCCAGTGTTTTGCTGATGATGTGGCCAATGAGCAAATGGGTCAGCTTAATTTAGAAGCGTTTGAATTCAGTGACCAAGTCAGTGCCGAATGGCATGACACCGATCTGTATGCCAAATTGATTCGCGGTGAAAGTTTTACTAATCCAACGGTAACTATGCAAGTACAGACGCAAGTACAGGCAGGTATGCCTGATGCCTAATAGTACAACAGAAGACAAAAACGTCAAAACATTGACACTGTACTCTGAAGACGATACTCAGCGTTTGGCTGCGCAATTAGCAGCGTTGCCATTGACAGGTAGTGTATGGTTGGCTGGCGATTTAGGCGCGGGTAAAACTACTCTGACTCGCTACTGGTTACAGGCGCTAGGGCATACAGGCGCCGTCAAAAGCCCAACTTATACCTTGGTCGAGCCTTATAGCATCGAGCAAAACAGTATTGAGCAAAACAGTATTGAGCAAAACAGTATTGAGCAAAAAGACGGCTCAATCAAGCCAGTTTATCACGCTGATTTGTATCGTTTGCAAGACCCAGAAGAGCTATCTTTTATCGGTTTTGATGAGTATCTAGATGAGCCAAATGCGCTGGTCATTATTGAATGGGCAAGTCGTGCGGACAGCTATTTACCACCGCCGATTTTGTTTATCGATATGACGCAGGCTAATAGCAGTGATAAAAATCAAGAGTCTCGTCACGTTGAGCTGCGACTATCAAAGGCAGGACAAGCGCAAGGTTTGGATCTATCATCCTTTAAGATTTAATTATACCTTTAATATAAGTCATCAATATTCGCCAGCATTACTTATCACTACGCAAATTATCACTACGCAAAATAAAGATACCTCTTAATGCCGCAAATGCCAGACAATCATTTTAATACCCGCATCAAAAAACTATCGCCGCTGCTCATCAATCAATTGGCAGCTGGTGAGGTCGTGACACGCCCAGCCGCAGTGGTTAAAGAGCTGCTTGAAAACGCGATTGACGCTGATGCCACCAATATTGAGATACATATTACCCAAGGCGGCATGGGTATGATTGAGGTGATCGACAATGGCGTTGGTATTCATCCTGATGATATGGTCATGGCGATTACCCGTCATGCGACCAGCAAAGTCGCGGATGTGGCTAACTTGCATGGCATTACGACGTTGGGTTTTCGCGGGGAAGCATTGGCTGCAACAGCAGCAGTTTCTCGGCTGACGCTAACCAGTAGCCATGATGACAGTGGTATCGGTCGCCAGTTGCAGGTCGCGGGTGTGTTAGATGACATACCAAAAATGATACCAGTTGTGCATCATCGTGGCACGACCATTACGGTTAAGGATTTATACTTTAACGTACCAGCCCGTCGCGGGAATTTGAAATCTATAGCGACCGAGTTTGGTCATATCGAAACGATCGTGCGCGAAGTGGCTTTGGCGCGAGCAGATGTAGCGCTTAGTCTCTTTCATGACAATAAAAAACGGCTGTCACTGTCTTCAAATGCACGTGTGCTATTGGCAAATTCGATGCCTACAAGCGATGGATCTATCAGTGCCAATCCTTTACCATTGTCACGGCTGGAGCAAGCCACGAGTGCAGAGCTCACAGTGAACGCACTTGAAGTAATGATTGATTTGTCCAATTTGTGGCAGCCGTCTACAGAATACACGGATAGTACAAGCTCTAGTAGGCAGGCAGGTATCTATGGTTGGTTGTGGCCTATTAATAAGCAGGCGCAACAGCAGGACAGCTTACCAAAGCTACTGTACATCAATGGTCGCTTGGTCAAAGAGCCGATCATCAGCAATCAGCTTCGTCAACTCGCGCAGAGTGCTCATTTAAATGGCATCGGTTATGCCCTTTATTTTGATTTGCCGACTCAATGGCTTAATATCAATGTCCATCCGTCCAAACAGCGTATTAAGATCAGTCCATTAAATAATGTTATGGCACATTTAAGCCATGCCATTCATGCAAAACTGAAAACCATTACTACGATGGATACGGTCACATCCACCAGTTATAATAGACAGGCGCTAGACTATAACAATTCTCCAAGCCAGTCTTTTACTACGATACCGCGCAACGCATCGCCTACGACCCATTCAAGACAAAGCCAGCAAGTACAAGCGCCTAAACAGTTATACCAACTGTCGGTAAGTGCTCCTATTCTAAGCAATCCTTTTTTGCAACGCTCAAAACAGTCCTATTCAGAAATGTCTTATCGTGATGAATCGTCAGCACAGAGTATTAACGCGCTAAGTGAAGTTTTAACCAAGAGTGCCCAGACCAATAGTGCCGATATTTCAAATAGCTCATCAGTAGCAAGTAAGCCTTTGCCCGTCTGCTTAGATATAATTACCCACTTAAATGACATAGCAACCGAATCTGCTAATGCTAAGGACATGGATAGTAAATCGCTGCCTTGGTTACTATTTTACCATCAAGCAAAATGTCTGCTGATTAGTGCAGCAGAGTGGCAGTCAAAGCTAAGTTCGTTATTTGAGTCGCAGGTACTGAGTAATAACGTATCCAAAAAAGACGAGTTACTAAAGAGCCCAGCATATATCAATCAACAACTCGCTACCGTAAGCTCGCAAATGTCTGCGCAAGACTTGATCGTTTTCATAGAAGATATTGACTCCTTAATCACTGACAATGCAATCAAAATCATAGACAGTCATCAATTAGTAGCGGCAATGTTCTCACCTTTGAACAAACAATAGCGCCAAATTATATTTTTGCTACCCACCACCTCATTAGTAAAGGCAATCCTATGCGACATTCGTCTGACAGCTTATCTTATAGCTTGAGTCCCAATTTAGCGGATAATAGCGTGGTTTGCTTGATGGCGCCAACCGCGAGTGGTAAGACAGCACTGGCCTATGAGCTATATGATACAGGTCGTTATGAGCTTATCTCAGTAGACTCGGCGCTGATATATCGTGATATGAATATCGGTACGGCAAAGCCTACGTCTGATGAGCTGGCGCGTTATCCTCATCACTTAGTGGATATGATTGACCCTATGCAGAGCTATAGCGTCGCTGAGTTCGTCAGCGATGTCGCCCGTTTGATTGATAGCTGTCACCAGAACGGTAAGATACCGTTGCTAGTAGGCGGTACCATGATGTATTACATGGCGTTACTGGATGGACTATCCCCTGTACCTGATAGCGATGACGGCATTCGCGCGCAGGTAGAGCAATGGCGACAGGACGAGGGTATTAGCGCGCTATATGAGTATTTGAGTAAGGTTGATCCGATAAGTCACCAGCGTCTTAATGCCACTGATACTCAGCGTATTACTCGCGCCATTGAGGTGTATCTACAAACGGATATTTCTATAAGTGAGTGGCAACGTAAACCCAAACAAGCATTAGCAAATAACCCCAATCAAAATTGGCACGTATTGGCAGTGATGCCTGATCGTCCGTGGTTGCATGAGCGTATCGCCCAGCGTCTAGACATCATGTGGAGTGAGGGTCTGGTGGCTGAAGTAATCGGACTGCTTGAGGCGTATCCATTGACACCGAACTTACCTTCTATGCGCTGCGTTGGTTATCGGCAAGTACTAGAGTACCTTGTACATATCAATCACCCAATATTTGAGCAACCGCAGTTAGATAAGGCGCTTTTCTATGAGGCTTTTGGTGCATTAGATGAGTCAATAAATCAAAAAACAAAGCAGGACAAACTGTCTCAGCCTTTGATTGCATCAAGTTTGTCCGATAGCCAAACCGAGGTGCTTGCTTGTCAGCAAATGCAAAATAAGGCATTATATGCGACAAGGCAGTTGGCAAAGCGCCAATACACTTGGCTGCGTAAAGTAATACAATTGCCTGATAATGCAATAGACACGGCAACAAAATCTGACTCATTTAACGATGCGAATGACCCTATAAACCATGCATTAGAGATGAAGGTATTTACAACGATGGCACAGGCAAGAGGCTATTTGTTTTAGCCTATATAGATGACCATCGATTGAATTGAGGATATGGCCTAGTAGATTTATTGGCTTTTTTTACACTATCTTCTTAGAAACACAACACAGTAGTAACGCTTCATAAGTACATGAGAAAGTAATGACAATTAGTTTCAAAGTATAACGTGAATAACTGCTATAATTTAATACCAGAAAAGTGGTGGATTTTGTAGAATCACCATGACTTTGCCAATAATTATTGTCTAACGTTTGTTGGTAAAAACAGTTTATGAAACAAGTGGTTACTTAATTTTTTTACAATAATAATGTATTCGCGATAAAGTGGAATCACTTAAGAAGAACCGATGTTTATTTAGATACGTTTTATAA
>NZ_CAJHBP010000022.1:0-50820 GCF_904846665.1 Psychrobacter sp. Pi2-51 | reverse complement strand
GTGTTATCCAAACCATTGGTGCTAGATTGGCCTGCAACACTTAATGTGTCTTGTAGTTCAGTAGCGCCAGTATTGGTTAGCGTACCTGAGTTAGTCAAGTTACCTGTATTGGCTAGTAGACCAGTGTTATCCAAACCATTGGTGCTAGATTGGCCTGCAACACTTAATGTGTCTTGTAGTTCAGTAGCGCCAGTATTGGTTAGCGTGCCTGAGTTGGTTAAATTACCAGTGTTGGCTAGAAGACCGGTGTTATTCAAACCATTGGTGCTAGATTGGCCTGTAACTCCTAGCGTGCCATTTAACTGAGATGCACCGTTATTGGTTAAGGTGCCTGTGTTAGTGAGATCGCCTAAGCTATCGATAGGACCTGTATTGTCAATACCAGCTGTTGTAGATAGGCCTGTAACATCTAGCGTGCCATTTAACTGAGATGCACCGTTATTGGTTAAGGTGCCTGTGTTAGTGAGATCGCCTAAGCTATCGATAGGACCTGTATTGTCAATACCAGCTGTTGTAGATAGGCCTGTAACATCTAGCGTGCCATTTAACTGAGTCGGCGCATTGCTGGTTAGCCCATTAGTAGTTGTCGTACCCGTAGTGACAGTATTACCAGTAGTACTATTATTACCAGTAGTACTATTATTACCAGTCGTCTCTGTATTACCATTGACTTTTAGATTAGCTGGGTTTGTGGTAGTACCTACTGTGGTATTGCCATTTAACTGAGTTGCGCCGTTGTTGGTTAAAGTACCAGTATTAGTAAGACCATTTGTATTAGTTGCACCAGTTGTAGTAAGGCTACCTGTAGTAGTATTACCAGTAGTAGTTGTATTGCCATTGACTGTTAAATTAGCATTCTGAGCACTAGTACCTACCGTGGTTGCGCCTGCTACTGTTAAAGAACCAGTGTTGCTACCATTACTTGCAATAATTAAATCAGAATTTAGTGTAGAACTACCAGAGCAGTTTACTGCCTCAGTCCCACCATTATTCGATCCACATTGTACTACGCCTGGATCACCAGCTGCCATAACTGGTGATACAAAAAATGCGCCTGTCGCTGTAGTAATCGCTATAGCCAAAAGCTTGCGCTGAAAATTGGTTTGCATAATATTTCCTCTCTGAATTATTTAATGAAGTGCCAAAAATGTTTTGTTAAAAGAATGTTTTATCGACCTATCGCAAAAGCAAGCCCACCCTGATATAAGATGTCATCACTTCCAGCATATGCAAACCCTCCTGTTAGCTTATAATTACTTTCCTTACTCAAATATGTTATGCCAATTGCCATGGCAGTATTGCTTTTAAAGTTTCCTACTCCGATCATACCTGACAGCTGACCAGGTCTAGCCACTGCGTCTGAACCGTTGGATAAGGCTGCTGACATCGCTATGCCTTTGTAAGCAATTTCATCACCTTGTCGTGAATATTCACGTGAGTATTCGTACACTTTCGATAACTGTCCAACATTCACAGCATCATTATAATTAACACCTGGAGATACATTGGTTATTCTGCTATTGGCGGCATTTATGCCATTGTTGGATAGACTAGGACCATTATTGATTTGAATGCTATTTACCTGAATGTCGTTGCTTAGTCCTACACTAATGCCTTCACTTGTCGTTTGAACAGATACATTCTGATTGGTACTCTTCACTGCAATCGTATCGCCTAACTGATGTGTAGTGCTATTTGTACCATCGTTAAATGTAATTCCTTTAGATATCTTAGTAGTATTCTGCTGAACGACTGAATCTAGACTAGCAACGTTAGCAGCCGTATCGACCAAATCGTTTGTGTTTTTAGCAATAGCTGTATTTGCTGTTATTAAGTCATCGCTGTTTTTAGCGATAGCCACATTCGCCACATTCAAATCATTTTTGTTACTTGAGATATCATTTGAATTCTGAGATATCACTGTATTTGCTGTTATTAGATCATCTCTGTTTTTAGCTATACCACTGTTTGCGCTAACTAAATCTTCT
The DNA here is from genome assembly GCF_904846665.1 of Psychrobacter sp. Pi2-51. Taxonomy (NCBI): domain Bacteria; kingdom Pseudomonadati; phylum Pseudomonadota; class Gammaproteobacteria; order Moraxellales; family Moraxellaceae; genus Psychrobacter; species Psychrobacter sp. Pi2-51. The sequence continues at coordinate 48,832 of NZ_CAJHBP010000022.1, read as the reverse complement.
GCATTTTTTAAAATATCATTGCTGTTTTTAGCTATCGTACTGTTCGCTGTCACTAAGTTTTCACTATTTTTCAGGATATCGCCTTTATTTTGCGAAATCTTAGTATTGGCAGTGGCTAAATCATCTATATTTTTTGAAATCTTAGTATTGGCATTGATTAAATCATCCGTATTTTTCGAAATATTAGTATTGGCATTGATTAAATCATCCGTATTTTTCGAAATCTTGGTGTTAGCATCGGCTAAATCATCTGTGTTTTTCGAAATCTTGGTATTAGCATTAGCTAAATCATCTGTGTTTTTCGAAATCTTAGTATTAGCATTGATTAAGTCATCCGTATTTTTCAAAACATTGGTATTAGCATTGGCTAAATCATCTGTATTTTTCGAAATCTTGGTATTGGCATTGATTAAGTCATCAGCATTTTTTGAAATCTTGGTGTTGGCATTGATCAAGTCATTCGTGTTTTTTGAAACTTCAGACTCAATAACAATGAGCTTACCCACGTTTTGTGAAATGATATTCGTATTGCTAGAAATCGCATTATTGGCAGTTACTAGATCACCAGTATTTTTAGCAATCCCTGCGTTTGCTATTACTAAATCACCAGTATTTTTGGCAATCCCTGCGTTTGCTATTACTAAATCATCAGTATTTTTAGCAATACCTGCGTTGGCCGTGGTCAATGCACTTGTATTGTCGGACACACTTGTGTTGATAGTACCAAGAGCACTTGCATACTGAGCGATCGAGCTAGTATTTTGAGAAATTGCATTATTGGCTGTCACTAAATCATTAGTGTTTTTAGAAGTGGCGGCCTTAACAGTGACTAGATCAGTCGCATTAGATGCAATGTTGGCCGTATTTGTCGAAATAAGAGTATTAGCGGTGGTTAAAGCATTTTTAGTATCATCGATTTCAACTTTGGCCGCAGCAATATCACTCTGATTTTTAAGTGCAATATCTCTATTTAGTGAGGTATTCATCGCAACAGAATATAACTGACTACCATTGACACTATCTGAGGAGGTTTGGGATATTTCACCAGCTGCTACGTTTTGAATTCTACGTTCATTATTGGCTGATCCTACTGATATAACACCGTTTGCCGTACTTGCTGCAAAGTTATTGTAATCGATGCTACCTATTACTGTATTGGCCACTCTGCCAGTGTTTCCAGCAGTCGTCGTATTGCCTTGTTGTCCGCTACTTTGTAACAACTGTGTTCCCACTTTGTCGCCTGTAGTTGCAACCGTATTGTTGCCTAGATAGACTGAGTTTTTGACTGTATTACCTATTGGTATGGCGTTACCAGCGTTATCAACTTGCCCTGTGTTATTAATATTAGAACCCAAAACAAATGTATCACTTGAGTTGATAATATTATTATTTCCAAGTGCATGGCTGTTCGCCACAGTATTATTTACTGCTCTGCTAGTAGTGGTAGGACTCGTGGCTTTTATAATATTAGACTGTCCAATGGTCGATGAACTTGCTGCTTCAACGATATTATTAGAACCAACCGCTGTCGTTCTATTCGCTAAAGACTCGTTAGACGCTCCTACAGATAATGAGTTGGTACCATTAGCAATAGCATTGCGACCCAATGCCGTTGCATTCTCTCGAGTGGCTTGTGCGTTTTGTCCCATTGCGGTGCTGTTTGCGCCAGTTGCTAGAGCAATTGCGCCAACTGCTGTACTGTTTTGAGCCAACGCCACACTGTCGTAACCTATTGCGGTGGTACGGTCTGCCGTTGCTTCACTTTGTGCACCATTTGCTGTTGAGCCAAACCCTGAAGCAATAGCTCTACTACCTGAGGTGGTTGCGTAAGATCCTGATGCTGTGCCTTCAAAACCAGTGGCGGTGGCTTCTAGACCAGTTGCCTTCACATTGACACCAGTTGCTGTTGTATTAACAGCGGTGGCTTTCGCATTGCGACCCAACGCCGTTGCATTCTCTTGAGTGGCTTGTGCGTTTTGTCCAGTTGCGGTGCTGTTTGCGCCAGTTGCTAGAGCAATTGCGCCAACTGCTGTACTGTTTTGAGCCAACGCCACACTGTCATAACCTATTGCAGTAGTACGGTCTGCCGTTGCTTCACTTTGCGCACCATTTGCTGTTGAGCCAAACCCTGAAGCAATGGCTCTACTACCTGAGGTGGTTGCGTAAGATCCTGATGCTGTGCCTTCAAAACCAGTGGCGGTGGCTTCTAGACCAGTTGCCTTAACATTGACACCAGTTGCTGTTGTATTAACAGCGGTGGCTTTCGCATTGCGACCCAACGCCGTTGCATTCTCTCGAGTGGCTTGTGCGTTTTGTCCCATTGCGGTGCTGTTTGCGCCAGTTGCTAGAGCAATTGCGCCAACTGCTGTACTGTTTTGAGCCAACGCCACACTGTCGTAACCTATTGCGGTGGTACGGTCTGCCGTTGCTTCACTTTGTGCACCATTTGCTGTTGAGCCAAACCCTGAAGCAATGGCTCTACTACCTGAGGTGGTTGCGTAAGATCCTGATGCTGTGCCTTCAAAACCAGTGGCGGTGGCTTCTAGACCGGTTGCTTTCACATTGACACCAGTTGCTGTTGTATTAACAGCGGTGGCTTGTGCATTGCGACCCAACGCCGTTGCATTCTCTCGAGTGGCTTGTGCGTTTTGTCCAGTTGCGGTGCTGTTTAAACCTGTTGCTCTACTGCTCACACCTGATGCCGTTGTATTCTCTTGGGTAGCTTGTGCATCTTGTCCGTTTGCTGTGCTATTTAAGCCTATCGCTCTGCTGCTCACACCTGATGCCGTTGTATTTGTATTGGTGGCTTGTGCGTCTTGTCCATTTGCTGTGCTGTTTGCACCTGTTGCTAGAGCGTTCACACCAGCTGCTGTTGTATTTACAGCGGTAGCTTGTGCGTTTTGACCCATTGCCGTTGCATTTTCTTGAGTGGCTTGTGCGTTTTGTCCGTTTGCGGTGCTGTTTGAACCTGTCGCTCTACTACTCACACCAGATGCTGTCGTATTTGTATTGGTCGCCTGTGCATCCTGTCCGTTTGCTGTGCTGTTTGAACCTGTCGCTCTACTGCCAACGCCTGCCGCGGTAGTGTTGGTATCAGTAGCTTGTGCATCCTGTCCCATTGCAGTGCTGCTTGCACCAGTTGCTCTACTACTCACACCGGTTGCCGTTGTATTGATGGCGGCCGCCTGTGCATCCTGTCCGTTTGCTGTGCTGTTTGAACCTGTCGCTCTACTACTTACACCAGCTGCTGTCGTATTTGTATTGGTCGCCTGTGCACCTTGTCCAGTTGCTGTGCTGTTTGAACCTGTCGCTCTACTACTCACACCAGCTGCTGTCGTATTTGTATTGGTCGCTTGCGCATCTCGTCCAATTGCAGTGCTGTTTCCACCCGTTGCTTGAGACTGTGCGCCATAGCTGCTTGAATTTGCACCGCTTGCTATGGCGCTCTCTCCAATAGCGGTACTATTTGCTACTAATGCTTGAGAACCATTACCGATGGCAATCGCTGTTGGGTCTGATGCTGTCGCGGCATCTCCATTGTTACTGTCACCAGCCCCTAGTATCTGTCCACCACCAATAGACACTCCCGATTGTAGGTTACCTGCCCCATCAGGACCTAATGATACTGATGCGGTGCCAGCTCTATTTTCAACAACAACAGCTGCACCCTCTGTTACCTCGACATCACCGACGAACTCCTGCCCACATGACGGCGCATCTGCAGCATCTGCATCCTTATCAAGTACCACAAATCCAAGTGCTGCATTTACTATTTGAGCTGTTAGTGAGGCAACCACAACGGCACCACCCGCCATCCCCGCACCAAAAGGTAACCCTTGTACTGCTTCGCCAGTTGCTTCTAAAACTGTTTGAGCGATATCAACACCCAGCATTCCGTACTCTAGGTTACGGATTTCATTATCAAAAGTCTCTGAACATTTTCTGTCCGTTCTATCTGAATACCCTGAAGACCCTGGTCCTGGACCTGAAGGTGCAGGTTGTGGAGCATTTGGGTTACTGTAAGCTGGATCTGACGGCACAATTGTAGGGATCGGCGGTGCAGGTTCTACAGGCACTGCTTCTGGTGGATTATCTCTAAGATCTCTTAATTCTTGTATAAAAGGATCGTTGGTATTAATCCAATTATTATTCCCTATACTCCGATCGCGATTATCAATGATCACCTGACCTTCATCAGTACTCTGATAGGTATCAAGATTAAAAGGATCATTGATACCACTTAACGCATAAGATGGAAAACTAATGGCAGTCATTGCCAGTATTAGAGCCGTCCTTTGTAGAATAGGGGTTTTAGTCGTCTTCATCATGATACATACTCTATTTTGAATAGGAATTCATTACAGCATGGAACAAAAATATTTTTGCACATGCTCTATAGATACTTCATATAGGGGTTTACAGAAAATTATTTGAGAAAATGCTGAATAAATTGTACCGATATGAAAAATATTACATCTTTAAATAGGGCTTCTTGATGATGTAAATAAAAGTTGTTTAAATGTAATTGAAATTAAGTGACTATGTAATATTATTACTGTTTTGTAAACATTGCAAGCATATATTTATATAATCGAATATCTATTAAATCTGAGAGAATATAGCCATAAAAAGACAGAACCACATATCTGAAATTTAAGAAGGTGCTATTCGCATGTTGATTGAAGCGTTAAGCGACTATATCTCTACATCTCGTCAGCCATCATAAAAGTATGATTCTCTCTAATAGAAAAACCTTGGCTCTCTACTTATTTAAGATTGACCGCTCTCACGACACTCCTAAAGTCATTATGCAAGCCATTGATTTATATCAATTCGATGGCGATAAAATGCCTTTAGAGATGGTCACCAAATTAACCATATCGCATCGCCATTGTTCTCACGGTATAGAGTTATACCGAAATATATTAGGGGTCTGTGCTGAAATTTCTAGAACTAAAGATAGCCTGCGACGTATAGGCATTCCAACTTAACGCCTCAAATTCAGCCTTAGTAAAGTATGGAAGTGTGGGTAAGAAGTCCCCTATTACATCAGCAGCACCTTATGGCACTTTTATATTCTGAACGGCTTGATTGAAAACGGATAATGATAGCGGTGGTTAACGTTAGTCTTTTTAGATTAAGCATGAGTGATCCTGTTTATCATCGTGATATCCTTATCAAGTATGTTATCTATTAATATCTTAAATCTAACACGATTATTTCAGGCATCAATAGATGCATTCGAGTCATTGGTCATGCCCATTATGTCAATTCGGGTCATGTTAGGCCGCGCCCTCAATGCAGATGTAAAAAATCAATGAGCCCAAGGTGGCTAATCTTACCAAACGACATCAAATGGCAGGGCAATAGAAATTTACATCGCATTTTAGAACGCAGATGGTACTTATACTTTATTTACTGAGTCAATGGCGTTAGAAATTACTCAAAAACGCTAGAAAACACCGCCAACAAGTGGATAATGATAGGTCGAATCTTCTCAATTCCAGTTTATACGCTCATAAAAACCAAATGGTCGACGAGCACTCATTGAACTGGAGTCATTATCATATCAGTTAGTAGAATAAAAGGATTTAACATGCGACTGTCATCATTCATGCAAAAAATGCACAAACGCAACCCTAAACTGGGCAAAGTCGCCTCGCTTGCAACGGCAACAGGTGTGCTTGCTGGTAATAGCTTAATTGTTGCGCTACCCGTATGGCTGATGGGTGCCACCAAAGTCGTGACTGGTGCAGCGATCGCTGATGACACGATGATCAAAGTGACCAATTATTGGATAAACAGTAATAACGCTTTAATCGATAATATCTTGCCAGAGAAAGACTGGCGTATCAGCCTACCCGATGACGTCAATATGCAGGGCAAATACCTACTGATGAGTAATCATCAATCATGGGTAGATACCAGTATCGTGCAATATATTAGTGAAAATCGCTTACCATTAACGCGCTTTTTCACCAAGTTTGAGCTGATATATATTCCTGTCATTGGTCAAGCTTTTTACTTTTTAGACTTTCCTATGATGCGTCGGCACTCTAAAGAAGCGATTGCTAAAAACCCAGCCTTACAAGGTAAAGATATCGAAGAAGCAAAACGCGCATGCGCCCTCCTCAAAGACAAACCCTTTACCTTATTGAACTATTTAGAAGGGACGCGCTTTACCCAAGACAAACATGACAAACAGCAGTCACCTTATAAGCATCTGCTCAAGCCTCGCGCGGGTGGTCTCTCATTGGCGATCAATGCGTTGGGTAAAGAGATGGATGGCATCTTGGATATGACCATCGTTTATCCTGACGGGGTGCCGACGTATAGTGATCTGTGGAAGGGCAACATTAAGCGTTTGGGTGTCGACGTGCGACATGTCGAGATACCTGATGCACTATTTGATGCGGTCAAAAACGGTGGTTATGAGAATGATGAGGCCATCAAGGCGCAAATGTTTGCTTGGATAGAGGAAATGTGGCATCAAAAAGATCAGCGTATTAGCGCTATGCTGGCTGAATTTGATAGCCATCCTGACGTCTAAACCAATCAATAGAAAAGGCAATAAATAAGGCTTATATATTTTGATACTTTGACCCCCACATTAAAAAAGTGAGTGGGGTGTCAAAAAGCATGCTTGGTGGTTAGAGCATGACTATAGTTAGGTCAATACAAGACAGAGAAAGAGACAGCGCAGAGAATATCAGGATATTAGCTAGCAGTTTGGCAAGATTTAGCCGTTTTTAACCCACTTAGTCGCTTTCGTTTAGATTGAGTACACGCCCTAACTCATCAAGGTATTTAAATATGAAACGTGCCAATCAATTACAGCCATTATCTCGCCAGCATCACCTTGGTCTCAACTTGTCTCGTCATGCGAAAGAATGCACTGAAACGGCTACAGAGATTGCCAAGCACTGGCATAATCTCACCGCTTATATCGACGATATGCATTTTCAGACTGAAGATCATTTTCAGATTGAAGACAGTTTAATTGCTAATGCGTTAGAGCCTTATCGAGCATCTCAACCTGAAGTAGCATCGGTATTAGCGGCGCTTTCTGGTCAGCATAAACGTTTGCAGACCCTGATAGATGCGGGTCAAAAAACGGCGAGTCAATCTATAACGAGAGAACAAATAAGAGAGCTTGCCACGTTACTACACGACCATATTCGTTTTGAGGAGCGCGAACTGTATCCTATCGTAGAAAAGTATCTAACAGAGGATGAGCTGGATGCTGTTTATCAAGCAAGCCCAGACAGTATTAAGCGCTCAGATGAGAACCGCTAGAAATTATAGTGTTTTAAAAATGCTGTTTGCGTCGCTTCTATTGGCGTTAATTGAGCATCAGCGTTGATTTAGCTTATTGACAGTGGCAATCAAGGCGACCATGATGATACCAATGATAATAAGAATGCCGGACATCATATGTGCCGCTTCATAATTCAGCGCCTCAACTTGCTCATAGATAGCAATCGAGACGACTTTGGTCTCACCTGAGATACTCCCACCTATCATCAATACCACTCCAAACTCGCCAATAGTATGGGCAAAACTAATTAAGCTGCCAAGAATGATACCAACGCGCGCTTGTGGCAATGCCACTTTCATAAAGCGCCTCAGACGACTTGGCTCCAATAAATGCGCCACTTCGATGACGCTTGGTGGAATGCGTAAAAACTGAGCGTAGACAGGCTGAATATAAAAGGGCAACGAGTAAATAATAGAGCCGATGACAAGCCCTTCAAAGGTAAAGATGAATGGGCTGATATTATGCTCAGCAAGCCATTTACCGATACCGACGTTGGGGCTTAATAGCAGTAATAAATAAAAGCCAATCACGGTAGGCGGTAATACCAACGGCAACGCGATAACGCCCATTAGTAAGACTTTAAAACGACTAAGTACTCGGCCACGGCTCGGTTTGGCGAGCCAATAAGCGACAGGCGTGGCAAACAGTAATAAGCATAAGGTCGTAACACTAGCGAGCTTAACGCTCACCCACAATGGACTGAGCATGTCTGCCATAAAAGATTGGGCTATCATAACGTCATTGCTCTTTCTTGGTCGTTGCTAGCCATTAATGATCGTAACAAGTAATATAGTCAAAATATCTTAAAAAAGCGACGGTATTGCTGATATCAGTTTTTTGTCGCCTCTGTCTGCGCAGGCACAGCAAGCAAGAAAAATTGATATCAGCAGTGCGTCATGTATAGATATTACTTTTCACTCACTATATCATTCACAAAAATTAGAGTAACAAGGAAAAAGAGTACAAGTACTACGCATTGTAGGCCAAGCGATTTTGACACAGCTAATCGTATTTTTGGGTTTGGTATAAGGATAATGCTTGGTTATTTAACCATTAAATAGCCCGCTTGTGAGAAATAGTGTTGTCCTGCTTTTGAACGCAAATAATCTGTAAAATCTGCGGCAATGGGCGCGTCACTAATGACGATACCATCTTGGAAAATCGCTGGATAAGAGGCTGGTGCTAACGTGATAAATTGTTCAGGTTTGGCTTTGATAGCGATGATTTGTGACTGTGCAACAAAACCATAATCCACACTACCCGTATGCGCGTATTGAAATGCTTGGCCGATATTTTCTGCTTGTATCAGGCGTTTTTGCTTATTTAAAGTGTTATATAAATTTTGCGATTGTAGATAGGCTTGTGCCGATACGCCATAAGGGGCAAGCTCAGGATTGGCGATAGCTATCTTGCTATTAGCGTCTTTTATTAATAAATAAATCACTGCTGCTGGCTCAAGCCCATGCAATGACTTAGTGACACTATATAGCGCCAATTGACCTTGCGTATAAGTAAACGGTGTATAGCTCTCATTATTTTTAGCGTTATCTACGACTCTTTCAGCCGCCAATTTGGCAGGGAATTCTTGGTTGGCAGACAAGAATATGTCGTAAGGTGCCCCTGCTTTTATTTGCGCGTATAACTTACCTGATGAGGCATAAGTCACGTCAATATCCTGCGCCGCTAAGTTTTCATCTGTTTTATAACCGTCAATAATTTGAGGCAACACATCCGATAAGTTGGCAGCAGCAGCGATACGTAGGGTTTGAGTTTGTTCAGGTGTCTGGCTAGCAGAATCCGTGTCAACCGTATTTTCTGCTGTACAAGCGCTTAACGCTACTAGTAAAAATGCAAAGATAGGTGTCACTGCCATCAACTTAGCCATTACTAACCATCCTCGTTCTTAACCGTTATTGCTAAGCCACTTCGAAACATCATTGTCGTAATACTCTTGTTTCCACACCGGAATGTCTGCCTTAATCGTATCTAGTATCCAGCGGCAAGCATCAAAAGCGGGATAACGATGGGCAGAAACCACGCCCACCCAGACAGCGACATCACCTATCTCTAAAGCACCGATACGATGGATGGCAATAGCATGAGTGATTTCAAAACGCTTTTTGGCTTCTTCGATAATTGCGCGACCTTGATTCAGTGCCAAGTCTTCATAGCCATAATAGGTTAAGCGCTCAACGCTGGCGGCATTATTGTGATTGCGTACTCTACCCTCAAAGCAGACGAAAGCGCCGCAGCTATCATCGTCGAGGGTGTTTTTGAGTCGGCCTTCATCAATCGCCACATCCAATAACGCAAAGCCATCACGCTCAGCGATTAGATAGGCTTCGTCGATGCTACGCTTGATGGTCATTGAGTGGCTATGGACATTATCTGTCATTTTATATCTCTATTTGCTGTCTTTTTAAATTTGCTGTCTTTTTAAATAGGAAGCGGTCTACTAAAATTTAACCACCCGCGACTGGGGTGATAAATACCACACTGTCACCATCATGGATCTGGTCTGTCCATTTGGCAAAGTAATCATTTACCGCCACGCGTAGCTCTGCCTGCGGGCGACTAAAGCGGTGCTTTTGACTGAGTTGTTCATACAGCTCAGTTAATGAGGTCGACTGCTCAACGCTGACCGCTTCCTCTTGGCAGTTGGCTTCATCCGCTAAGCTGGCGAAATATAGCACGTTGATAGTCATCCTTGCTTCAGTGTTTGGTGCTACGTCAATAGTACTCATAAAAACCTTCCATTCTGTGTAAGCTGTCGAGCGTTATACTGATATTACTGCTTATTTAATAATGCTCATCGTTAGAAAAAAATCTCATCAATCTAAGCCTGATTTTAAGCATGACTATAATCTGATTTGCCGCCCGTTTTTGTCACCAAATGAATATTATCAATAACGATATCATGCGATAGCGCTTTGGTCATATCATAGATGGTCAAACAAGCAATGCTAACGGCGGTTAAGGCTTCCATCTCGACCCCAGTTTTATGCGTGACTTTGACAGTGCCGATGACGGTAATAGCATGCAGCGCATCATCGTAGGCAAAGGCTAGACCAATCTTGTCTAATGGTAATGGATGACATAGTGGAATCAAATCGTGCGTGCGCTTGGCAGCCATGATACCGGCGATATGCGCCGTCTGAGTAATGCTGCCCTTTTTGGTCATGCCATCAGCAGCTTTGATTTGCACATAAATCTCGCTTGGAAAACGTACTTGTCCGACCGCGTTGGCTTCTCGCGTCGTTGCCGTCTTGCCACTGACATCGACCATGGTAATATCGCCGTTGCCGTCTAGATGCGATAAGCTAGATTGTCTGCTTTCCTGATTATTGCTATTCATTGCTAATTTCTCTTGATAATGTCTCTTGATAATTTTTTATAAATCGCTTAACGCTGCGCAGGCGCGTTGGAAATCTTCAGGGGTATTAAAGTTGGTCAGATGCTTCCAATTTTCTGTCAAAGGCACAGCTTGCGTAAGAGGCTTAATGAATGACATGACACGGCGTTGACCGCTATCAATATAAGCCTTCAAGTCAGCCTCAATACTTAATTGATACAGCCCTAACAACGGATATAGATGGCTGTCATCGGTTAGGCAAATTACTTTTTTATCAGCCGCTTGGCTCATCGCCGCTTGCAATTTTTGCCACAAACCTGTTGCCGGTATTAAGCTATCGCAGCTAATAACGAGTAACCATGAGGAGCCGGATTTTTGGTTTGGCGTTGCATCAGTGAGCTTGGCTAATGTCTGCAAAGCTGATTCAATAGCAACCAGAGCCCCACCATTATCGCTCTGCTCGTCATCATTGACAGGATTATAATCAGTAATATGCATAATTGGAGATTGTGGATTACCAATACTTAAATCTAAATCAACCGTAAAACCGCGCTCATTGTCTGCAATCATAATCGGTATATTGAAACCAGCGGTATTTGAATCAGCCGCTGTTAGTTCAAGGGCATGACGCACATGATAGTCTAACAGCCGCTCACCTGTCGGCAGAATGAGCTCCGCTTTGGGCACGCCCATACGCTTGGACGCGCCACCTGCTAAGATGACTACGCCTGCTAAGCTATTTAGATGTGGTGCAGTATTAGCCATCATTGAATATCAGTCATGGCTAGGGTTTTGTGCCCAAAAGTGTGGCACAAAATTGCATGGACGGGTACGGCTATCGAACTGCTCTTTTAAGATATTTTCCCAGCCAGTACGACACGCGCCTGATGAGCCCGGTAAGCAAAATATACCCGTGCCATTTGCCATGCCAGCAACCGCTCGTGATTGTACCGTAGACATGCCAATTTCATCTTTTGAGATGAGACGAAACATTTCACCAAAGCCATCGATCGACTTATCAAACAGTACTTTTACCGCTTCTGGCATACTGTCTCTGATAAAAAATCCTGTACCGCCCGTTGTAATCACCGCATGAACCTTTGGATCTGCAATCCAGCCGCTAATAACCGCTCTTATCTGATAGATATCATCAGAAATCAATTGACGATCTGCCAAGTGATGACCTGCTTCGATTAAGCTGTCTGCCAAGTATTGTCCTGAAGTATCTTCTGCGATTGTGCGACTGTCAGAGACGGTTAATACGGCAATATTAAGCGATGTAAATGCTGCAGCGGGTTTGCTCATAGAGTTTCCTAGAGAAGGTGATGTTAATGTTTAAAAAAGTGTAACGTGCTCATTAATTTAACCGCCAATGATTGACAGGTTGTGCATAATGCCACTATTGGCATCATGCAAATGATGATGCTCAGGTTTAATCGGCATAAAACTATGTAGATCATTGACCAAACCCTGCACATCATTTTTCTGTAAATGCTGACGAATATCATAGTTGCCTTGATCGAATAAGCACAGATGCACTTTGCCTTGACTGCTCACCCGTAGGCGATTGCAGGTGTCACAGAAATGCGCCGCGTAAGGGGCAATCATACCAATGCGCCCCAGATAATCAGGATGGCTGTACTCTACCGCAGGACCATCGCTACTGCCACGCTCATGCGGCTGCCAGCCATGCTCTAATAAATAATCGGTGATAATATCAGACTGGGCATGCTGGGCAAAAAACAAGTCGCTATTGTCACTCGTCTGCATGAACTCAATAAATCGATAAGTCACTTGTCTATCTTTGACGTAGTCAATGGCATCCATCAGATTTTCAAAGGCGGTCTCTGCCATCAACACACTGTTAATTTTAAGCTTGATATCCGTAGTTTGCAGCAACGTATCCATGTCAGCAAGCAGTTGCAGTAAGCTATCAAAGCCTGTCATCTTATGAAAGGTAGCAGCATCAAAGCTGTCCATGCTGATATTTAACTGGTCGAGCCCAGCCGCTTGCCAACTGGCTAAATGCTTACCCAGCTTATAACCATTACTGGTCATCGCCACCGTTTCAATGCCATCAGTTTGTTTAATGGTTTCAATAATCTCGACGACATCACGACGAATCGATGGCTCACCACCAGTGATTCTAACTTTTTTGGTGCCGACTTGAGCAAAGCCGCGTATCAGTGTGGCAATCTCAGGGACGCTGAGCTCATCATCAGGGCGTTTGCCTTGATAGCCGTTCGGCAAACAGTATTCACAGCGAAAATTACAGAAGTCAGTAATAGACAAACGCAGATAAGTGAGACGTCGAGCAAAACCATCAGTTAACGGTTGAGAGTGCTCAATATCTTGCTCGGTAGGTGCTGCTACAGACGGGGCTTGATAGCTATCAAAAGCGGCGACTGCTGTTACTGTAGACATACTAGGCGAATACAGTTGTGCATGGCCTATCTTAATGTTGTCATCACTCATATTTTCCTACCATCAGTAGTGCTTGTGGGCAGCATTACTTTATTATTCGTGTTTGGCCTACCATTGTATGATTTATTTTCAGTTTTTTTGTATTCATCTTATAGAGATTTAGAAAACTGTCACTACGCATGTAGCCAAGGGAACGGCTGCACAATGACGCTATCACCTGATGCCACATTACCACTGTCTTTGTCCAAAACAACAAAGCAATTCGCTCGGCTAAGCTGTTTGATTCTATGTGATTGCTGACCTGAGAAGCACTCAACTTGATAACTGCCAGCATCGTTTTGTGTGAGAACGCCGCGCTGAAAGTCCTTACGACCGGCTGATTTTCTGATATCGTTTGTGAGTGTCGCTTTGACACTCAGTTGCATAGGTCGCTCTGCTAGATCAGCGCCTGACATTTGCCACAATGCTGGTATCACAAACTGTAGTGCCCCAACGACCGTCGATAATGGATTGCCCGGCAGACCAAAATATAACACGGGTTTAGCTGTATCTTTATTTAATTCACCAAACACAAACGGCTTACCCGGCTTCATCGCGACTTTATAGTGGTTAATCTGACCCAGCTGTTCAATCACGGTGGTCAAAAAATCATAATCACCAACCGAGACGCCAGCCGTGGATATCAGGACATCGCAGTCTTGCATCGCTTTGTGGACAGCGGCAGTCGTCTGCTCTAGATTATCAGGGATAATGCCGTAATCACGAATGGTCATCGGCAGATCAGCCAGCATGGTTTTGAGTGTGGGCGTATTGGAATTATATATTTGCGCCAAGCTTGTCAGCTCATTGCCAATAGCAACCAGCTCATCACCAGTTGCTAACAAGCCTACGATCAACGGCTGAAATACCTTGACTTGGCTGACTCCCAAATTAGCCAATAAGCTAATATCAGTAGCATTAAGGCGTTTACCTACCTTCAAAACGGCCTCGCCCGATTCGATTTCTTCACCTTGTTTGCGAATATTGCTATCGATCTGAGCCGTTTGCGACAGCGTCACCGTGTAAGGTTTTGATTTGTCGATTGAGTCTCTAATAGTGGCAAAGTTAGTATTCTCTTGCATGATGACTGTGTCACAGCTATCTGGAACGACGGCGCCAGTAAAGATACGCACACCTTGTCCTACTGTTAAGTCACCAGTATAAGCACTGCCCGCTTGTGATTCGCCAATGATTTGAATGCTGCTGTCGTTTGATATATCGCTGCCATGAGCAATGGCATAACCATCCATCGCTGATAGATTCTGCCTTGGTATATCGAATGTTGCGGTGATATCTTGCGCCAGTATTTGATTACGACTGTCTAGCAGCTCACAGGTGTTGAGCACCCTTGTTGGTAGTGGAAAGTCATTATTATTATAAGTATCTACGCGCAGCTTTATCGCTGCCTGTAACGCTTCCATCGTAATCATAAGAGCACACTCAATTTGTCGGTTGTTATTAGTATTACATTATAATTATTCATTATAGCGAGGCATTGCTGACAGTTTGTCATCTGCAGTCTGTATTTTTTGCTATCAGCATTAATGGCATCTCTTCTACAATTGCATCCTTTCTATATTGTTGTAGCCGGTTTTATATAACGTCAATGTAGGCATACTTAAGTTTTTGATAGCATCATACAAATAGGTTTATATAGCAACGTTCTCGTTAAACACTAACAGATAATCGACATTAGGGCATGTCCTCAATCTGAACGGAAGAGACTAAACAGGCTAAATACTACCAAACTGTATCAAATAGCTGGTCAATATCTCGATATTGACCAGCTATTTTTCTTGTTTGGATGTAATTTATCTCGTTTTTATCGCCATTTTTAAAATGATGACATGCCCGAATAGTGAGTACTTAATTTTAACTGCTTAATTTTCAATGCGAGCCTTTTAAGTAAGCTGACACCTGTAAATCAATGCCTTTAGATAGGGCATAAAAAAGCACCTAGGTTAAGGTGCTTTTTGTGTTCATAATTATTTAGAATCATGAACACAGTCGTCAAAAACGGTGGCGTTGATTATTACATAATAGCGCCAGCAACCAACTTCACCATGATGTCAATGAAGAAGCACTCCGCTGACTGATAAAGCCGTCTGGCGTTTGGCTATTATCGGCTTGCCAGCGCTGGAATGCTTTGCGGGTATTGGTACCGATAATACCATCTGTGCCTTTGGTGTCATAACCTGCACCAGTTAAGCGCTGCTGCAATCTGGTCACTTGAGAAGTTGATAACGGGTTTTCATAGCGCGGCCATGATTTTCGTAGACCACTTTGCCCAGCCAGTGCTTTACCGAGCAAGCTCACACCCAGCGCATAGCTCGATGAGTTGTTATAGACTTTGATCACGTCAAAATTTGGGCTTAACAGTAGCACTGGGCCATCTTTACCCGCTGGTAGCCATAGCTCCATTTGCGTATTGGCATCGAGATAAATATCATCTATGGTATCAACGCCAAGCGCTGCCCATCTGGCCGCAGGTTGCTTGCTACCGACAACTGAGTAATCAAATGAAGCCGGAACCGTTACTTCATAAAAAGGCGCCAGACCGCGAACCCAGCCTGAATTGCTGAGATAATTGGCAGTAGAAGCCAAGGCATCACCCGTTGACCATGGGTTGCGATGACCATTACTATCGCCATCGACACCATGCTCTAACCAAGTACCTGGGATGAACTGCGTCTGTCCCATACCGCCAGCCCAAGAGCCTTCTAACTGCGACCAAGACACATCACCACGCTGCAATAGCGTCGCTAATGATAGCAACTGCGTTTCGGCGAACTCTTGGCGACGACCATCATAAGCAAGGCTAGAAAGCGCGCTTGGCAAATCGCTATTGCCAGTCACCACACCATATGACGACTCCATGCCCCAAATCGCAGCGACGGTTTCGGCACTTACCCCATACTGCGATTCTAGTTGTGACAAAAATGCCCGTTGCTCAGCAAACTTACGCTTACCCGTACTCACACGCCCATCTGATACCGCAGAATCAACATATTCCCACGGCATCTTTGAAAACTCTGGCTGTCCTGAGTCAAGCGAGATGACCTGCTGATTTAAGTAAGCAGAATCCATCAGACGTCGAATCGTTGAGGCATCGTAGCCTGATGACAGCGCACGCATGGAGAAGTCAGACTTCCAATCAGAAAAGCTGTTGTAGCTTGGTTTTGCCACTGGCTGCGGCTTGATAACCGGTGCTGGTGTTGGCTTTACTTGGATGGTTTGGGTCTGGGTAATCTGTACATTACCTTGACGCACAGGCTTGCTAGGCTTCTGCATCGCCTGTTGACTGGTACAACCTACCATCACTAAGGCAGGGAAAAGGGCAATATACTGTTTTTTTAACATCATAAAAACTCTCAATTATGAATAAGTGACTTAGCGATTAGCGGCAACAATTAGCAGCAGTTCATCAAATTTAACGTCAAGGCATTTAACGTCCATGCATTTAACGTCCAAGTACAGCCCGTGGATCGATAGGATTGCCATTCAAGCGCACTTGAAACTCTAGGCCGACTTGGTTGGTTTGACCACTACTACCCATACTGGCAATACGCTGGCCAAGTTGTACTTGCTCGCCTTCTTTGACCAGTAATTGACTATTGTGAGCGTAGGCGGTGATGTAATTATCGCTGTGGCGAATCATGATGAGGTTGCCATACTCTGGTAGACCACTGCCCGAATACAGCACAGTTCCAGATTGGCTGGCAAGCACAGGATCACCTTCGTTACCAGCAAACCACATGCCCATGTTACCCGCTGCCGCATCAAAGTTGCGAACCACTTGGTTGCGACTTGGATAGTCATAGCCTGATGTCGCGTTGGCCGTTACTTCATATGCTGGCGTCGGCGTGCTGGTGACAGGAGGCGTATAAGTCGGCTGTGACGGAGCAGAGGTATTAGCACCATTATAAGTGTTATAGCGATTGTTGCTAGCTGCCGTTACTGGCGCGCCTTCCCATAGCTTCAACCATTGACCGCTATAGATGGTATATTTACTATCCAAACCGTTCATCGCCCCAATTTGACGATAGCTCAAGCGATAGCGCTCAGCGATTTGACTGACCGTATCGCCACGCTGCACGCGATGATAGTTAGGAACGCCTTTAGCATTGGTAATAATCTTAGGTCCCGCTTGGTTAGCTGATTGGTAAGTAGGCTTCGTCGCACAGCCGACTATCGCTAACGATGCTGCTGTCAACGTCCCTATCAATGCTACCGTTGCCAAGCGCGATCCAGCAATAAGCTTCTTCATACAAGATTTCCTATTCTTTATGTTACTCACAAACTCCTTGTGCTAATCACAAGCATTTTGCTAACTTTTATACCGTTTAATTTTTGTCAAATACCATCATCAACAACTCGATAATAAATGATTTTTCTAATCTTTGGCAGCGCTAAATTATAGCATTAACGCCGACAGCCTATTGAGAGTATCTGCTGGCGTATGATGCAAGCGCACTGGTGATAAACTAATATAACCCGCTGCCACCGCTTGGTCGTCCGTCATATTAGTTGCCGATGACTGAGTGTCTTCAATTTCTGCTGGCGACTCGTATTGCCGCTTACGTAGCGATAGCCAATAGGCATCTCGCCCGCGCGGATCCACCACATGGTGCACAGGCCGTGCTATTTGGCTATGTCCCAGACAGGTGATTTTTCGACCTTTGATATCATCGGCATCATTTACATCGGGGATATTAACGTTTAATACATGATAGGGCAAACTTTTGAATGCCTCTACTATAGATGTTTCGGTTAGCAGTTTGACGATTTCATCGGCGGCCATTTGATAGCGGCTCGTTTGATCTTGTCCATCGCCTTTCATCCTTGCACCGACTAGAGAAGTTGCAATTGCAGGTAAACCAAAGAGCTGCGCGGTCAATGCCGCGCCAAAAGTGCCCGAAAACAATACATCCTGCCCCAAGTTGGCTCCTGAGTTAATACCTGTAATCACACAGTCAAAGTGTGTGTCTTGATATAGCTCGTGTAACGCCAAATAAACACAGTCCGCAGGCGACCCATTAACCGCGATAAACCCCGAGGATAATTGATGAGTATATAACGGCTGGGAGATGCTTAAGGCGCTACCACAGCCACTCTGCTCATTGTTTGGTGCAACTACCATCACCTCGCCAACCTTGGACAAGGCTTGCGCCAATGCTAACAATCCTGGCGCATGTACCCCATCATCATTACTCACTAAAAATTTCATTTGTACTCAATATATTTAGGTTTGACCGTCTGTCTGCTTGTCTACTTTAAAAGGATAAAATTGTTATACTCAGCCCGTTATTTGACTGTTCATTGCTTAGCGCAACTCACACTGACGGACGGCTAAAAACGATTATTATCACTCAGTGTTCTTATAGCAATGGTCATTATTAGGTGGCACCTTACCCTTATAACGGTGTTAGGTGCAACGACATTGTGGGCGATTATACCTTAATCGTGGAAAGACACTAACCCACTCTTTGCGCTGAATTTGCCTGTTGCTTGACATGATCCTTGATCTTTCATGGCAGTCAAATCGCAATCTGAAAGTAAAACTGGTCGGTAACACGTTACAATAGACAACAACGCACAACAATATAAACTTATACTTTTATGCTGACGTAACTTATAAGCTGATGCTACTGATATGTTGCTGCAAAATGCCTTTGGCTCACAATATATCTACACATAAATCAATATTTTATGTGACTTTTGTTTTTTTACCCATTAACATATGACCATTAAATAAAGATAAGCGAGTGTGATACTGAATGAATAATCAATCGATATTATCTATAGCTTCTGTGATAGCAAAGACCGCCTCAAAAATTGGTTTTGCAGGACTGATAACGTCTGTTGCCATGCTGTCTCAAGCGACCAATGCTGCACCCAATCCAGCAACCACTATCCCATTGGATATGTCTGGTATGAATATCACTAAGCATGAAATTGCCGTGATGCAAGTATTGTCTGAGATTTGTCCACCGATGCTAAATGGCAAACAGAAACAGCGTTTTTATAAGTCTTATACCGTTCAGTTGCATGAATTGATGCCGTCTTTAGAAGATCCAAAAGCGGCGATTCAATATCTATCAACACAGCAGGATTATCGCCAAATATTACAAGGCATCCGTAGCTGGACCATGGGCTTCTCCAAGCAAGAGAACAAAGCCTTGTGTGAAGATTTGGCAAATGCTGAATATTAATTACGATGCTTTTAGTTCTATGGCTAAAACGCAGACATTATTAAACCTAAAAATAGCACTCTACATAACCAGCTCTATTATTCAATCGGATATAAGCAGCAATAAATAACCATAAAAAGCACAGATATTGCTGCTTTTGCCCTATCAAATTCAATAACTGGAATGATAGCGTAATGGGCTTAATGAATAAGCTCATTACGCTTAGAAGAAGCTTGCTATCACCCGACTGTCCAATTGCAGTGGGTGCGGCAAGCTTTTTTGTGGTACGTGAAAAATATGCATAAATCCTGATATATCGAAATGCTTTATAAGCGTTGTCTCTCTTTTTTAGTCGCGTCCTATTTTTTGTATTTATCGATTCCCCATCGGTTGGCATTTTGCTAAGATAAGGCGTTAATTTTATGTCCGTCGCTCAGGCATGGTTTTCCTCATTCACATACTCTTTTAAACCCTTATATTTAACACATACGGTTTGATAGAAGGTGTGAGGTTTAGTACCAGCTATGATGCGACAGATACATTTGGTTCCATGATGCGGTGTAACAATCTATGACAGTAAAGCGTGTAAAAAAACAGCTGGTGCAGCTGGTAGTTGGCATGAGTATTTCCATGAGTGCAGTGATGGCGAGCGCCGCCATTCAGCCACCTGAAATGGAAAATACAGCCTATGTGCTAATGGACTACAATACTGGTGAAATTTTGGCACAAAAAAATGCCAATCAAGCTCTTCCACCAGCGTCTCTGACGAAAATGATGACCAGTTATATCATTGAGCAGCGCTTAGCATCAGGTGATCTCAAAGAAGAAGAGCAAGTATTGATGAGCAAAAATGCTTGGTGTCGCGGTAGTAGCAGTCAATCTTGTATGTATGTGCCGGTAAACAAGACGGCCAGCGTTATCGATATGCTGCGCGGTATTATCATTCAATCAGGTAATGATGCCTCAAAAGCGATGGCAGAGCATATTGCTGGCAGCGAAGACTCATTTGCCATCTTAATGAATGAGCAAGCGCAAAAGCTTGGTATGGAGAACACCCACTTCGTTAACTCTACGGGCATGCCTGACGAAGGTCATGAAGCCTCTGCGTTGGATTTGGCCAAGTTGGCGCGCGCTATCGTCAAAAATAGCGGTGACTATTATGGTATTTATGCCGAAAAAGAGTTCACCTATAATGGTATTACTCAAGGTAACCGTAACGCCCTACTCAGTACCGACTCTACTGTTGACGGTCTAAAAACAGGTCATACCGATGCCGCTGGCTATTGCTTAGTCGCCTCAAGCAACCGCGAAGGCATGCGTTTAATCTCTGTCATTATGGGTACAGAAAGCCAGCAAGCACGTGCCGATCAGTCACGTGAGCTACTCAACTGGGGCTTTGGTCATTTTACTACCGTAACCAAAGCACCTGCTGGCCAATTCGTAAGCAAAATCCCTGTATGGTTTGGAGAAGCTGAGGAAGTAGAACTAACCACGGGTGACAATCTGCAAATTTTGACCAGCAAAACGCAGAAAAATAAAATCACGACCGTGGTTGATATCCCTGAAAGCCTAGAAGCACCTATCAAAAAGGGTCAAGAAGTTGGCAAATTGATGGCTGTCATTGATGGTAAAGCAGTCGCATCAGTGCCTATCATCGCGACCAATGATGTCGAGCAATCAGGCTTTATGAGTCGTATGTGGCAGCATGCGGTACGCTGGGTACAAAACTTATTTTAAAGTGACGCTGTCTGCTAACAAAATCATTTTATAAAAGTATCAACCAACAAAAAAGACGCCTCAAATTTGGGCGTCTTTTTTATTGCTATGTTAAGGCGTGTTGAGGTTTACGCTAATTTATATTGAAACCAGTTCATTTGATGTAAGGTTATCTCTAAACTTAGTCTGTCTAGGCTAATCACTTTCAGAATAATTTATTTAAAAGCCATCCCTTTAAAATAAGAAGGTTTTATAATGAGTTAAGCCCATATTAGCCAACTTTTTAACAGATCACTTAAGGCTTTATCATCATAGGCGGCGCTATGGCAATAATCGATACCAGCCGCTTTTAGCCCATGCTCAAAACTGTCTAAATATTGCGCTTGATCTGGAGCGTACCAATACACTAATAAAGCACGGTACTCACTCTCGTAGCTTTCGAACTGGCGTATACGCTTGGCTATGACTTCAGCATTACTCGAGGGCACGTCTTCTGCAAACATTACCATATCGACTTTTCTCGTATTTAGCTCATCGATAACGAGATGCCCCTGCTGATGACAGATGACCACCGCTCCCAAACGCTGGAGCTCATCCACCAAAAACCCTGTTTCATGAATATAATAGTAAACCACAACCAAACCAGCCAACAGGTTTTTCTGATGAACTTGGTGTTTATTGGGCAAAGGAATAGTGAACATGAACTGTGTACCGACGCCTAAGGTACTCTCAACCTCGATAGTCGCACTCATTAGCTGAGCGATTTGTTTGACCACTGGCAAGCCGATACCCGTCCCCTCATATTGACGGGTTTGTGATGAATCTACCTGAAAAAATGGGTTAAAAATATCCTCGATATAATCACTATCGATCCCAATACCGGTATCTTTAATAGTGATTTGCCAACGGTTGCTGTTGTCAAAGTGGGTCAATTGCGAGGTAATACTCACTTGCCCTACTGGGGTAAACTTAATCGCATTACTAAGGAGTATAGATAATACCTGTTTTATTTTGTCGACATCGCCTTCGAGAGTATAGTCTATATGATAGACATGGCTGAGTAAGGTCAAGCCTTTTTGTTTAGCAATAGACTCAAAATCCACCAACAGATCAGCAATTAACTGAAGCGGATTAAACTCACTCGAATGGATGCTAATCTGACCTTTTTGTATTTGATTCAACTGAATGATTTGGTCAAGCGACAATACCAATTTTTCACTGCCATTACGAATGATATCTAACGCGTCTTTTTGCTCATCAATTAGTCGCTCATCATCTAATATCTGTAAGCCGCCCACAATAGCATTCAGCGAGGTTTTTAACTCATGGGTAATCATACTTTGAAAATTATGCAGCTGTACATTTAAAGACAAATCCTTATGATGTAACTGCTGCTCAAAAACAGCAAGTGCTTCATAGTCTTGTTGTGCCTTTTGCAAGCGATCAAACAAAACAGTGAAAGTCTGCTTAATTTGCAGCAGTTCTTGAAACTCAAACTGCTGCGAAATAACGGGCAGCTGTTCAAGCTCTGGGTGCTTGCTAACGATTTCACATACGTCGGTTAGCGCTGCAATATCTTTGACAGGCCAGCTGAGTTTGCGCAGAATATATAGCATCCAGATGACAGCCAATATAGTGGTGATAAGCCATAATAGTAAGTTGCTGCGTAACCAGTTGGCACGCAGTTTATCTACGTCCAAAGTTATATTAATATAGCCAACCAAGGTACTATCATCAGTTAGCGCCTCAGGGTCTAGCGGATCGATCATGTTATCTGATAAAGGCTTGTCTGTTTGCTCAGTCGCGGCTATCGTTGCAGTGCTATCGGTAGTGATATCGTCACTGACAACCGGATAATTGAAGCTGACCGTATCAGCGAACAAAGCATTTTGCCAATCATCATGTGACTGGTAGGCTGTGAACCTATCTATATCTGCAATAGGCTGCGGCGTTGAATAAAATAGAATACTTTGGATATTGGGTTCTGCCGCCAACACAATACTGACTTGCTTGGCAACGGTATCTGCACCGTCTATCGTCGATGCACTGCTCGTCAGTAAGGCAGCCAACTGCTGAATATGCCGATGCTTTTGCTGATAGTGATGCACAAAACCATAGACAAAAGACAATAGAATACCTACCAGCACAGCCAAAATAATGGCCTGCACGACAGAGCGCCAGATAAACTTAGGAAGGATTTGTAACGGCTGGTTGTTCATGTCACTCAACTGAGTTAAGACGACTGGTTATTTATATTACAGGTATTTGCAAGACATGATAAGAGCAACATTAGTATACTCTGTTGCAGCCTTGTTATAACAAAGCTGCAGCAGAGTATACTTTGGGGCTTTATAAAGAACTGAAAGGTAATAAGCCTACCGCGTTAGCGAGGCTTTTTATCTTTGGTGGTGAACTTTTGCGCTCGATTGCGCTCACGCTGACGCAACTGCTGCGCCTTCGCTTTGGTCGGCGTGTCGCTTTTGTTGGCGTATGGGTTTTCGTTCAGCTTAAAGACTACGTTAAGTGGCGTACCTTCGAGCTTGAAAACCTGACGGAATTGGTTTTCAAGATAGCGCTGATAGCTTTTAGGCAGCGAGCCAGTTTGGTTACCATGGATAACAATCACGGGTGGATTGTGACCACCAATATGGGCATAACGTAGCTTGATACGACGACCAGCAACCGTCGGTGGCGGATTGGCGGTCACTGCATCTTGTAAAATCTGGGTCAAACGGTTGGTTGACACTTCAAACATAGAAGATTGATAAGCGCGTAAGATGGATGGATATAAGTTACCCACACCAGTGCCATGTAATGCTGAGATTAAGTGCACTTTTACATACGGAATGAAGTTAAAACGGCGATCCATCTCAATTTTGATATAGTCTCTTTGATCTTGTGTCAGACCATCCCATTTATTGATCGCTACCACTAATGCACGACCTGCATCGAGTGCATAGCCGATCATATGCAAATCTTGGTCAACGATACCTTCGTGGGCATCAATGACAATAACCGTGACGTTAGAATCTTCAATCGCTTGCAAGGTTTTGATAACCGAGAATTTCTCTACTTTTTCATCGATTTTTCCGCGGCGACGAACACCAGCGGTATCAATCAATACGTAGTCTTTGCCATCGCGCTTATAAGGGATATAAATACTGTCACGTGTGGTACCAGGCATGTCAAACACCACGACGCGATCTTCACCCAATAAGCGGTTTACCAAGGTAGATTTACCAACGTTTGGACGACCAATGATGGCAAGCTTTAAGCCTCTTGGTTCTACCATCGCATCTTGTTCAGGCATGTCGGCGGTCAGTATTTCTAGTAAATTACCGACACCGCGACCATGACTGGCAGCCATTGGATACGGCTCGCCCAAGCCTAAAGCATAAAACTCTGCAGGCGCGGAGTCATGTACACCATCGACTTTATTGGCAACCACATAAACGGGTTTACCAAGGGTATGTAAGAACTTACCGATTTCGGCATCAGCGCCAATCATACCAGCACGGGCATCAACCACAAATACGATGATATCCGCTTCGTGAATAGCAGTATGCGACTGCTCAGACATATAATCATCGATGTTGCCGCTACCATCATCAGCTTCACCAATACCGCCCGTATCGACGACAATAAAGGCTTTGCCTTCATATACCGCATCGCCGTATTGACGGTCACGAGTCAGCCCTGACAAATCAGCAACCAGTGCCTGCCGACTTTTAGTGAACTGATTAAATAAGGTAGATTTACCGACGTTTGGACGACCAATTAAGGCGACCACAGGCTTGATACTCATGGGTTACTCTCAGTGAAGGGTACAATGACGGATAAGACAGCTACTCGTTTAATGATATGAGTAAATATACTGCGCTTGACCGTAAACTAAAATGAATGATAAATATAAAACGATATAGTCAATACTCTATAAATAAAATACGATGTCAGGCTCGCTTAGTCTACTATTTGTAGTACTTTCACTCGCCTTTCTTGTCTCTAAATTATATTGAACTGACTATAGCAATAAAAATGAATTATTGGCTATTTTACAGTGAATAGTGGGCATACCTAGCTAGTAGCATTATTTATGAATACTGTTTATAGGTATTCTATACAGGCACTACATACCACTATTATATAGAGATAATGTTGGCAGCGCATCGGTCGCATAGAGTACGCGAAACCTCAGCGTTAAACAAGCCATTTGCAAAAGGCACGAAACGCCGACGAAGCAGCGTTTATTCCTCGTAACGTCGGCATAGCCTCATCATAGCATCGACATTGAGCAGTACGCTTAATCACAGGCTTAAAAAAACCTTATGAATAAAACGACTGCCCATAAAATCTTAGCGAGCCAATTGCCAAATAGCCACTTGACCTGAGGTACTTTGGGTCAACAAACGGCTACCTTCTGCTTGCAAGTTGGTGAGCGCGCCTTTGGTCTCTACACGGCTGACGATTTTTCCGCTGGCAGGGTCAAATAAATGTACGACCCCATCATAATCACCCACTGCAATATAGTTTCCAATCATAACAGGGTTGGTTAAGTGGCGATAAGCCAGCTCTTCACTTTCCCACAACATCTCACCACTGTTGCGATCATAAGCGACCACTTTTCCGTCCAAGCTGGTGGCAATAACTTGCTGGTTGTTTACTGTAAGCGCTTTTAGGCTGGCAAGATCATTAATGAACATGACTTGACGTGACGCTAAATCAATGCCTAATAATTGCCCACTATAGCTAATGGCAAACAGCTGATTGTTACTGACGACAGGTTTGCCATCGACATCGCTCATACGCTCAACTTCGCTACTGCCTGCACCAACACCAACACGTCTTGACCACTGCGGTAGACCGCTATCGGTGGTCACAGCATGTAAACGCCCATCAGCCGTGGCCAATAATGCTGTTTTATCATCTAACAAAGTTGGTGCCGCACTACCACGTACGCTGATAGCGGGTACTTGGGTAGCAAACTGCCATACAGACTGGCCAGTCTGTAGTGATAAGCCGTGCAAGAAACCATCATTAGCTGACAAAATCACCCGATTATTAGTAATAAGTGCTGGTGACAATACCGATCCTGATAACTGTTGCTGCCAGCGTTTTGCGCCAGTAGTGCTATCAAAGGCCATAATTTGCCCGCCACGTGTACTGACAATCGCAGTCTGACTCAAGGCATCTATTGCGACACCACCTGTGATTTGATCACCTACATTGACTGACCACAGCTCTTGACCGGCATTATTAAAACCAGTCAAATCACCACCGCGCGAAGCAGTAACAATTTGCGAGCTGGCGTAACCCACTTGCAAATCAAGTGGATCTTTTTTGCTGGCTTTTTTGTTACCGACATCAGTGCTAAACACAGGCTGTAGCACGCTAATAGGCTGCGCAATTTGCACTAATTTAACAGGATCGTTGACGACGGGTTTGATACCGCGATTACAGCCAGCGACAGCTGTTGCCATCGCTGCGATGACGGCGACATGCATAATCGTCATCTTAATGGTTTTAGCCTTTAACGTGTTGCTAGAGCGAATAGATTGAGTCATTATAAGTTCTCACTACAAATAAATTAACAATTAATAAATTAGCCATCAGTAAATAAGCAATTGATCCGTAATAAAAAAGTTCGGTATAGTGACCTTAACTTTGAATACTACCCTGCTGACTTGCTGCGCTACTTAGTTTGTAGAACGGTTTTAGTCATTCGATAATTGAGTTATCAGATAAATCATTAAAACTAAGAGGGTTGCTCAGTAGCAGCTGTCGTATTTTCAATCACTAATGGCTGCTCAGCAGTGGCAGACTCTTGAATTAGGCTAGCTTGCGACTCGATAGGCTCAGGCACGATACCAAGACTTTCCATTTTTAAAGCCAATACCGCACGTGTTTCTTGACGACTGCGCAATAATTCCCAAGCATTGTTATAAGACTTAATCGCTGAGTCTTTATTGTCTTGTGCCAAATACACATCACCCAATAGCTCTTGCTGACTGGCTTCAAATGAGCTTGGCATATCGTTGTTGGCTTCGGCTAAGGCTGCATCTGCATCACCAGCAGCCAATAGCGTTTTGGCATAACGCAGACGGGTAATTGCTGTTAAACCTGCATCACCCAAATCGATTGCCAGTGCTTTTTTTAGCGTCTCGCTTGCCCCTGTAAAGTCATCACTATCAACTTGCTGACGCGCTTTAATCATCAGTGCTTGCCACGCATAAACTGACTCACCATGCGTGCTCACCAAAGTATCAATATCTTTGTCTAACTGCGTACGGCTCTCTACCAGTGCCGTTTTCGCCTCTGCTTCTAAATCTGGGTTTTGTGATGCCAGACTGACTTCTTCATTCAACCGCTGGATGTCCGCATAATGATCAGCAGCAACCGTATCCACACGGGCATGATTGTCCTGCCAATACGTCCAGCCAAAATAAGCAGCCAGTGCCAACAGAATCGCAGTGACAATATAGCTGCCGTACTGCTTTAGGGCTTGCATTGAGTTGTCTGCATTCGGCGAATTGGGTGTCAGAGCCATAGGTAGTTACCTGATATAATTGTTATTAAATTACTGATATTGAAAACCAAAAAAGCCAAAACTGATTATTTTCGAGAAAAACTCTCTTTACTTGACAACCAGTCTTGCATAACGGTCTTTTGCTCGCCTGTCTGCATGTCTTTGATGCTAATGGTATGATCGTCCAGCTCTTGCTGCGCAATAATAACTGTCAGCGCTGCACCAGATTTATCCGCTTTTTTCATTTGCGCTTTCAGACTAGTCGCACTGGCCATTTTTATCCGTAAGTCTGCGCGGCTATAGCGTAAGTTTTGTGCATAGCTAATACCCGCGCTATAAACATCTGGGTGAGCCACGACAAAGACATCGCAAGCTGGCACATCAGCAATCGGAGCGACAGCTTCCATGAGCAATAATAAACGCTCAAGTCCCATAGCAAAACCAACCGCAGGCTCAGACTTTACTGGTTTTTTGTCGTCTTTATCATCACGTCCGCCGATAGACTTTAGCTGCCCGATCAAACCATCGTAACGCCCGCCAGCACAAACCGTCGCTTGACTACCAAGCTTGTCGGTTACCCACTCAAAGACGGTTTTGTTATAGTAATCAAGACCACGCACTAAATGCGGGTTAATCTCAAAACTGATGCCAAGGTCGGTCAAATACGCTTGCACTTGTTCAAAATGCGCGACGCTGTCTGCCCCTAAAAAATCAGCAAGCTTTGGCGCGTCTGCCAATACCGCTTGGGTGCTCGCCTCTTTACTGTCTAAAATGCGCAATGGATTGGTCGTCAAGCGGCGTTTGCTATCATCGTCTAGCTGATCTTGTTTGTCGGTTAAATAAGCAACTAGTGCCTCGCGATAAGCATGACGCTCATCCAGCTCGCCCAAGCTATTCAACTGCAAATGCATCTCATCTTTTAGACCCAGCTCTTGCCACATCAGATGCGTCATGGCAATCAGTTCAGCATCGGCATCCGGTAGCGCACTACCAAAGCTCTCGACACCCAATTGATGAAACTGGCGATAGCGACCTTTTTGTGGACGCTCATAGCGGAACATCGGGCCGATATACCATAATTTTGGTGTATCGCCGCGCAGTAGATTGTGTTCAATCACTGCCCGTACCGCGCCAGCTGTGCCTTCAGGACGCAATGCTAATGGTGTTGGTGGCTCAGACTTATCCGTAAAGCTATACATCTCTTTTTCGACTATATCAGTTGCTCCACCAATAGCACGGGCAAACAAATCAGTTTGTTCTACAATTGGTAGACGAATATGTTCATAACCGTATCTACCCAGCACATCAGCCAATATCGCCTCTAGATGCAGCCATTTTGCGGATTGGTCAGGCAAAATATCATTAAACCCTTTAATAGCTTTAATCATGGTACGGTCATATCCTTAAAAATTTTAACAAGTATTCTATTATTGTTGTGACGCTTCAACGAGCGCTATCGGAATCTGAATTATCCCAGCTTATTTTACCCGAATGATCTCATTCTCACGTTTCTTGGCCAGCTCTTCTGCATGCGCGCGAACCATACTTTCTATTTCATCAACCAAGTTATTGGTGTCGATAAGATGGCTTTTTTCGCCCATACGATAGACCAATGACTTACGTGCAGCGCCAACGATACCTATATCAGATTCCTTCGCCTCACCTGGGCCGTTCACTTTACAGCCAATCACTGACAAATTCATCGGTTCGCGCACATCTTCTAAGCGTGACTCTAATGCGGTCATCACTCTAATCACATCAAACTCTTGACGAGAGCAGCTCGGACAAGCAATAAAGTTCACGCCATTAGAACGAATATTGAGCGATTTTAAAATATCAAAGCCAATTTTAATTTCTTCTTCTGGCTCTGCTGCCAACGAGATACGAATGGTATCGCCAATGCCGTCCAATAATAAGCCACCGAGAGCAATGGCGGACTTGACCGAACCGGTACGATAAACGCCAGCTTCGGTGACACCTAAATGCAGCGGATTGTCGATTTGGGCAGAGATAAGACGATAGGCATCCATAGTCAAAAATACATTACTGGCTTTGACCGAGACTTTGTATTGATCAAAGTTCAAGCGCTCTAAAATATCGATATGACGCATCGCCGATTCCAGCATCGCCGCGCCATTCGGCTCTGTATATTTACGCTGAATGTCTTTTTCTAATGAGCCAGCATTGACGCCGATACGAATAGGAATATTATGATATTTGGCACAAGCGACGACTTCACGTACTTTGGCATCGCTACCGATATTACCTGGATTGATACGTAGACAATCTGCACCCGCTTCGGCAACCGCTAGCGCTATTTTATGGTCAAAATGTACGTCGGCAATCAATGGCACACTGACCAGCTTTCGAATCTCACCAAAGGCTTTGACCGTATCCATCGTTGGCGTTGATACGCGCATCAGATCAGCACCAGCTTCAACGCAGCGTTCGATTTGAGCCACGGTCGCGGCCACATCACAGGTGTCCGTGTTGGTCATGCTTTGCACACTTATCGGTGCATCGCCACCAATCGCGACATCACCGACATAGATTTTTTTGGTCAAACGACGGTTAATAGGCGATGGCATTGACATACATAAATCCTTTAATTAAAACTAAAAAAGCAATAGGCTCAAATACAAAAAAGACTAAGGAGCCAACTCAAAACTGGCCTGCTTATCCGTTGCATAAGTATCTAGAGCGACGGCTTCTTGATTCAGCATTAAGCTAACATTATCGACATTATCAATCTGTACATTAAATGGTGGCATGCCTGATAATTTATAGTCACCAGCGGTCTGCGCACCATTCATCAAGTTGCTACCAGAAGCGTCAGTAATGCTGATAATGGCGTCATCTGTCAGTTTGACGTCTAAAACTGCCACATTGGTATTGGTGTCACCGCCTAAATTGAGCGCAGAGCCAGACGCGCCGACCCCATTGGCATTCGTATTAATCGCTGCACCTTGTGCTTGCTCGACGGCTGATATGTCCTCGACAGCGACGGTTGGTTCTTGGTTATTTTCTTTGCTCGCATTGCTTACCATACGAAATAGAAATATCGCTAAGATGATTAGCCCGATAACACCTATGATTAACAAAGGGTTAAAACGAATACGGTTATGAGTATCACGCTGCAATGTACCCATTGGGCGCAAAGGCGTATCGGTATTGTTTGCCAATTGAGCTTTGAGCTCTTTGGGATAAGCGGCATCAAAGCTGCTTGCAATTTTTACCGGATCTAAATCTAAAAATTTGGCATAATTAATCGCAAAACCACGAGCAAAAGCGGCTTGCGGTAGCTCAGAGAAATTCTCACTCTCTAGGGCTTGTAGATGTCGTTTTAAAATAAATAGCTCAGCTGCCACCTCTTCTAAGCTGACTTGCTTATTTTTTCGGGCTTGTTGCAATACAGCACCAAATGATCCCTGCTGGTTAGATTGAGTGTTTGATGATGGGGTGGTCATTTCCATGGTGCCTCTGGATTATTAAGCCAAGTCTTAAGTTGTTTTGCCTCATCGCTTAACGGATAAGCGGATAAAAGCTGCTGTGCCAATTGCTGGCGCGTTGTTTTGTTATTTTGTGCAGCGGCAATTTTGATGCCTTGCAATAGTAAGCGCGGGCTAATGCCCTGCCCTTGTACCAGTATCAAAGTCTCATCATAGAGCCGCTGTGCTTGTTGCACACGCTGCTGCTCAAGCAATAAATCTACCAATTCAATATGGGCAATAATACTGTTGCGATTGCCATCCAACGCCCGCAAGAATGCTTTGGCGGCTGCCGGATGATCATCGAGTTGCAGATAGGTGCGACCCAAGTTTTCTAACGCCCCAATACGGCCTTCATAGCCTAATGCTGCACCAGCGATTTCAAACTGCGCCGCTGCTTCTTTGTAACGCTTCATTTGCGACAAATAAACGCCATAATTATTGTGCGCCTGCTCAAAATCTTTATCAAGCGCAATGGCTTTTTTAAAATACTGGTCGGCTTTTTCAAGATTGATGCGGCTGCCTTCTTGCTGCAACAAAACGCCCATCATATCATAGGCTGGCGCGTAACGGCTATCCGCAGCAAAGGCTTTTTCTAGCTGACGCTGCGCGGTATCAAGCTCGTTTTTGCGGATATATTGTGCGGCAAGTGAAGTGCGCACACGAGCAATCTCTTGTTGATCCAAGTTGCGATCGCTAGTCGGTCGCGTGGACGTTTGATAGGGGGTGCTACCCGTTAGATCATTGGTCGTCGTACTTTGACAGCCGCTCAATAGCAAGCCTGCCAATGCACTTGCCAGCAGCATACGCTTTGG
Organism: Psychrobacter sp. Pi2-51; assembly: GCF_904846665.1. Lineage (NCBI taxonomy): Bacteria > Pseudomonadati > Pseudomonadota > Gammaproteobacteria > Moraxellales > Moraxellaceae > Psychrobacter > Psychrobacter sp. Pi2-51. The sequence continues at coordinate 16,966 of NZ_CAJHBP010000022.1, read as the reverse complement.
CGTAGCCAGTGACTCAATCGCTGATATCAACGGTTTAAACGCTGAAAGAAATGGTTTTTGATATTTGAACTGACAAGAATCTTTAGAAGTCATCATAGCCGCCATCATAAAACTGTGGTTCAGTACAGGGGATCAAAGAAGCATCAGTTTAATAGATTTAGCCCCCATAAGTACAATTTAGTTACTATTAATTGCTGCCTTCATGGTTATTAGCGGTTATGACTACAATTTTATTACCGTTGTGATGGATAAAAGACAGCTAATTATCAAACCTTTATAGGCTGTTCATGATTTCTATCAATACCGTCTTCAGTTATCAATACCACTCTAAATCTTCTATGCTACCTCAAACCATATTACCCTACACGTTTTCACGGTCTTTAATGCTTTGCTGCCACGCTGCCGAACGTCTAGTACGATCAGCAACTTGTCCGACCAATTGACCACAGGCCGCATCAATGTCATCACCACGGGTTTGGCGAATCGTACAGACAAATCCCGCTTCACTTAAAATATTGCTAAAAGCGTGGATACGGTTGTTGCTTGATTTATCGTAATTGGCATGTGGGAATGGATTAAACGGTATCAGATTAATTTTGCTTGGCAAATCACCTAATAAAGCAACCAATTGATGAGCGTGCTCATTGCTATCATTGACACCATCTAGCATCACATATTCAATCGTCACATGCTTTTTATGGCGCGGATTGACGTCATAAACATAATTGCGAGCGGCTGCCATCAACTCTTCTAGCGGATACTTTTTATTAATAGGCACTAGCTCGTTACGCAGCTCATCATTGGGTGCGTGCAATGAAATCGCTAATGCCACATCGATGTCTTGCGCTAGCTGGTACATTTTGGGTACGACACCCGAGGTTGATAATGTCACCCGACGTTTTGACAAACCATAGGCGTGATCGCTCAGCATCAGCTCCATCGAGCCAACCACTGGCTTGTAGTTTAGTAGTGGCTCGCCCATGCCCATCATCACCACATTGGTGACGTTATTTTCCCATAGGCTATGATCAACGTTTTCTAAGCTGTCATTTTCGTCAGTCATATAAGAAGCATTAGCTACCCATAATTGTCCGATGATTTCAGCCGCCGTTAAATCGCGCTCAAAGCCCTGTTTGCCAGTACTACAGAAACTACAATCCAGCGCACAGCCAACTTGTGAAGACACGCATAAAGTCTTACGACCATTTATCTTGCTGTCATCTGCTGGAATCAGTACCGTCTCAACCAATGAGCCACCAGTCACTTCGAACACCCATTTCCGCGTGCCGTCATCACTGTATTGACGATGAATGACTTTTGGCGGAACGACGCAAGCATTGGCTGACAATTTATCGCGCAGTGATTTGCTTAAATTGGTCATTTGCTCAAAATCGGTCACACCCTGCTGATATATCCACCTAACCACCTGCGTTGAGCGAAATGGCTTTTCGCCAATGCTCTTAAAATACTCTGCAAGTTGGGCTTGCGTCATTCCTAGCAGGTTGGTTTTTGCCTGCGCTTCATCTACTAGCTTGATACTATCTGTTAGCTTAGTAGGGATATGTTGGATCGGTGATTGAACAGTGGACATAATAGATAACCTTTTTGCATAAGCTTAAATAAGCGGTGCAATTGTTTATATGGATGTTGTCATACATACATAATATATGAGTGCATGAGCAATCCGTTATGAGCGCATTTGATAAAAGCATGCTGATAAGGGATTGATAACGCTACGTAAAACCAATAATGAGGCAAGTCATCAAAGATTTCAATGAATAATAGGATTATTATAATAGCTAAAACGGCTTATACCCATAAGATATAAGCCGTCTTGCAAAACTAATTATTAATAATCAACACTACAAACGGATATTAATAATTGCTGCTACTAGCGCGTACGTGCACAAACTTCATCTTCATTGAAGAAGTAGCTGATTTCACGTGCAGCTGATTCAGCTGAATCTGAACCATGAACGGCGTTTTCATCGATGCTGCTAGCGAAATCAGCACGGATAGTACCTTCAGCAGCGTCTTTTGGGTTAGTAGCGCCCATGATTTCACGATGCTGAGCGATAGCATTTTCGCCTTCTAGTACTGATACCAATACTGGACCTGACATCATGAAAGATTTTAGATCGTTGTAGAATGGACGCTCAGCGTGCTCAGCGTAAAAACCGCCTGCTTTTTCGTCATCAAGTTGCATCATTTTTGCTGCAACAATTTTTAGACCAGCTTGCTCGAAGCGGCTATAGATAGCACCGATGTGGTTGCCAGCAACTGCGTCAGGTTTGATGATAGATAAAGTACGTTCGTTAGCCATGAAAAGCTCCTAATAAATGATAAATTCAATAAAAATAAAATGGTCAATGCTTTGTTTTATCTTTGGCCACAATGCTGGCTTGGGCAAACTTAAATAACTCATTGTCTATCAATACGATAATATGAGCGCCAACATAGGATTGCTGCCTATTATAATGATTAAGACTATAAATGATAGGGTTAATTTATGACCGTACCTTGCATAAAAGTAAAAACCCCAATGCTCAGCACTGGGGTTTTATCACTCAATACAACTATTAATAGTGGGACAAATATAAAGATTTTACTGCAATTACGCGTCGTATGGGTCACGCAATACGATGGTCTCTTCGCGGTCAGGACCAGTTGAGATGATATCGATAGGGCAATCGATCAATGCTTCAATACGCTTGATGTATTTTTTGGCGTTTTCTGGCAAGTCGTCATAATTGGTGATACCAACGGTTGACTCACTCCACCCTTGTAAGGTTTCGTATTTTGGCGTCACTGACTCATAGAATTCAGCATCGTGCGCGCCTTTACATTCAGTCTCAGGCAAGTCGTAACCCACACCGATAAGCAGCTCTTCTAAGCCATCCAACACGTCAAGCTTAGTCAAGCAAATACCTGATAGTGAGTTCAATACCACTGCACGGCGTAAGGCTTCGGCATCGAACCAACCACAGCGACGCGCACGACCAGTGGTGGCACCAAACTCATGACCGACTTTGGCTAAATGCGCGCCAACATCATCAAACAATTCAGTTGGGAACGGGCCACTGCCAACACGCGTGGTGTAAGCTTTGGTGATACCCAGTACGTAGTCTAAATACAATGGACCGATACCAGTACCAGTCGATACGCCACCAGCAGTGACGCTTGAGCTGGTCACAAACGGATAAGTACCATGATCGATATCAAGTAATGTACCTTGAGCACCTTCAAACATCAGGTTCTTGCCAGCAAGGCGCAATTGATTAAGGTCTTCAGTCACATCGGTAACCATGCCTTTAATCTCTTCTTTCCACTCTTTACAGAGCTTCAATGTCTCATCAAAATCAATCGCTTCAACTTTATAATACTGGGTCAATTGGAAGTTATGATATTCGATTAAGTTGCGTAATTTTTCTTCTAAATCATCACGGAATAAATCAGCAAGCTTGATGGCACGGCGCGCCACTTTGTCTTCGTACGCAGGACCGATACCGCGACCCGTCGTACCGATTTTACCAGTACCGCGCTTGGCTTCGCGTGCTTGGTCAAGTGCGACATGATAAGGCATGATAAGTGGGCAGTTCGGTGAAATGCGCAGACGCTCACGTACTGGTACGTTATTGTCTTCCAGCTCTTTCATTTCTTTTAACAGTGCGTCAGGTGCTAACACCACGCCGTTACCGATGAAGCAGGTGACGCCTTCACGCAGGATACCTGATGGGATTAAATGCAAGACGGTGGTTTTGCCATCGACAACTAACGTGTGACCTGCGTTGTGACCGCCTTGAAAGCGAGCAACTGCTGAGGCTTTTTCGGTTAGTAAATCAACAATCTTACCTTTACCTTCATCGCCCCATTGGCTACCCAAAACTACGACATTCTTACCCATGATCAATCCTTACCTTTATGTATTGAGGTGTGTGCAATAACGGTTTAAAAAACTAAAATGATTTTGATAACGTCAAAAAATAACAGTCACGATAGCAACATTAAGTATGGCTTAATAAAGCTGTGTTTACACGCTCTGTAACTGCCACTCATTGTCTGCGAAACTTAAGCGATGCGTGACATCTGCTGGATGGTCTTGAGTATCTAATGGCATGGTAACGCGATAGCCCTGCTGACGTAGACTTTCCACTTGTTGTAACAGCGTCTGCTTCTGGGTCTTATCGGCATTATGCAATGCGGTATAATCCACCAGCACAATGCTTGGCGCATCAAGCTGCGTATGCGCGAGTAAACGGCTGACATCCATACTAAAGCCGGTGGCTTGACGCGGCTGCTGGGTATAGCTCTGCATACCATCAAAACGTCCACCCCGTACCAACGGCTGGGTTTCACTATTGATATAACCGTTAAAGACAATACCCGTATGATAATGATAGCCTGACAGCTCTGTCACATCGATACTGACCGGACATTGCCATTGCTCTTGTAGATGGGCAGTGAGACGTTGCAACTCATCAACAGCCGTTGCGATTTGCGTATCCTGCTGTGCTGTCGCTGACAGTTTTGCCAATAAATGCGCCATATCATGACCAAAGCGCGCCAATGCGTAAAAATCATCACCCATCGGTAGTGTTTGGCAAACCCGCTTTAGTTCTGGCAAATTCTTATTGGCATACAAGTTCATCAACTGCTGAGTATCGTGCGCTGGCAGTTCAGCCAATTCAGCCAAACGCTTAAATATCGCCACATGACCCAAGTCGATGTGCAAGGTGGCGCTCATATCCAAGCTATTCACCATGCTAAACAACACATCTATCAGTTCGATATCGGCAGCCAATTCGCCGCAACCAAAAATCTCAGCACCCAATTGCAATGGCGTCCGTGAGCCAAAAAGCCCTGACGGCAAGGTATGAATCACATCCCCTGCATAGCAATAACGAGCAATACCCGTGCCACCGTGATGTGCATCGATACGTAAAATCTGCGGGGTAATATCAGCGCGCACGCCCATCAAGCGACCGGTTAGCTGATCGATAATCTTGAAAGTTTGGCGCTTTAGATCTTCTGAGGCATCACTCAGCAGCGACTCGGTGAATTCAATCATTGGTGGATTGACCAACTGATAGCCGTGAGTAATCAGCTGCTGCGTAAGCTTGTGCCTGAGCACTTCTTGCTTTTGGGCATCTTCAAACAGCACATCCACCACCCCATCAGGCAGCAACCAACTATTGGCAACGTCGCTGGCAAAGTTATTCAAATATGGCATGCTAGTGGAGGTAGCCGTGTTTTCGGCAGGCTGAGCCACCGCTTCATTCGTCGTATTTAACTGGGCAAGTTTTGCAGAATCAGAACTGACAGACACAATAAATCCTTGTTTGGCGTATCGCTTACCAAAAACGCGGTACTGATGCGGTACTTAAAGGTTATCTTTACAATTGCATTGACGATGTGCATTTTTATTTTTAACGCGCAACATCATTGACCCAATTATTTATAAACAAACTAGGTAACCGCAAAAGGGTGAGTAATAAGTATAAGTTAGGACGATAAGACGAGTATCTTTATGCGCTAGTAAACCTTAATAAATCACCAAGGCACTTTATGCTTTAGTTTAGCATAGCAGTTAAGGTTCGCCTAGTGACAATTCGCCACAATCACTATCTAATTGCTGGTCATTACTGTCAAAGACACGGCGATTATAATCGTGTTAGATACCTTGTGGTTCAACTAAAAATGTTAATATAGCCTTGGTATAATGAAGACTGTCAGCAGCATGGTGAGAACCACGTTTTCGACTCAGACTCATGGTACACTACCCTATATTTTTATCTCGGAAGCCTTATGTCATCTGATTACCACCCAAACCCAGCCATGAACCAAAGCAACGTCTTAGGCACTGCCCTTGCCAGCTGTTGCTTTGATCCTATTACCGGCTTTTATCGCAATGGCTTTTGTCATACTGGCAATCACGACGTCGGTCAACATACCGTTTGTGCCAAGATGACCAGCGAGTTTTTAAACTTCTCCGCCAGCCGTGGCAACGATCTTATCACCCCGCTGCCTGAGTATAACTTTTCTGGTTTACAGCCCGGTGATTACTGGTGTATCTGTGCGCTGCGCTGGGTCGAAGCCCTAGATTTCGATATCGCGCCACAAATAAAGCTAGAAGCTTGTCACGAAAGCTTATTAAGCTTGGTCGATATTGAAACCCTAAAAAGCTATGCACTATAGATAAAGCGAGCAAACGATAGCAGCGCTTATGAAAAATTTTGATTATTGAAGTTTTTTATTATATGACAGGAAAGTATATGGAAAATGATAATAATCAATTGATTAAAAAAACGGCTCATATTGCACCTGATTCCAATATGGATCATATCTATGCCAGCATGAGTGACAAGCATCTCTATCTAGACGATGATGATAGCTATATCTATGGTGATGCCGCTGCCACGACTGAGGACACCATCGAGACCATGACGGTCTATGACCCCGACTCTGAACGCTATGAGGATATTGACTCATCAAGTGAGGATGAGGTGGTCAGCTGCTATGCCTACTCCCGTAAAACTGGGGAAAATCTCGATACAGTAGCGCTCAATGATGTCAGTCGGGCGCTAAACAATAATGGTCAGTTTATTTGGCTCGGTCTCTACGATCCCAGTCTAGAGACCATGGTCAAAGTAAAAGAAGCCTTTGGTCTACATGAATTGGCGATTGAAGATGCTTTTGCCGATCATCAACGTGCCAAAGTCGAAAACTACGACAATGACATGGTGTTTGTGGTACTGCGTACGGCGAAGTTAGAGGACAATGTCATTCGTTATGGCACCACCGCGATATTCATGGGCAAAAACTACCTGATTACCATCCGTAATGGTCCGTCAAACTCCTACGCGCCTGTCCGTGAACATTGTCACCGTCGCCCTGAAAAGCTGCGTATGGGCCCGATATTTGTACTGCATGCCATACTCGATTTTATCGTGGATAATTATATGCCGATCACCGATCGGTTGGGTCGATATTTGCGCGAGCAAGAGCGCTATGTCTTTACCTATGAGTTTGACAAGGGCACTCTAAAAAATCTTTATGAGCTCAAATCTCAGCTAGTACATATGCGCGCCATTATTTTGCCGGTGCAAGACATCTGTAGCTTTTTTATTAATCACAAAAAAAGTGAGCTGGTCTCAGGATTTTCTCAAGCGGCAAAACCTTACTTTCGCGATGTCAACGATCACCTTTTGCACTCGCTAGATGCCATCAATGGTCTCAATGAAATGCTCAGCGTGGTGATGAATACCTATATGGCGATGGTCACTATGGGACAGAACGAAGTCGTGCGTAAGCTTGCGGCATGGGCAGGTATCTTAGCCGTACCCACAGCGATCGCTGGTATTTATGGGATGAACTTTGATTTTATGCCCGAGCTGCATTGGAAGTACTCGTACCTTGTTATCATGACTGTGATTATCGCTTTGTGTAGTTACTTGTACTACAATTTCAAAAGATTGAAATGGCTGTAATGCCAAACGCCATCCGTAAAAAAAGAGCAACCACTGGTCGCTCTTTTTTTATATTGCTATCTAATTATTCACGGCGGTGCTTGGTATGACTATCAGGCGCTTGGGCATTATCAGGCAATAGTGCTTTAACCGTTAGATTGGCATGCTGTTTATCGAGATTGTCCTCTGGACGACCGAATGTTTTTGCCGTCCACGTTAGTACCACGATAGAGCCACTCAATAGCATGATGGCCACAGAAATCGTCGCTAGTAGCCATAAATGAAAATAATCTGAGACGGCCTGGACATCGACGACCAAGTGCCGTGACAAAGCGGTGATAGCAATAAATATCAAAAACTGTACTGGCAGACGATGGGTTTTAAAATAAATACCTATCATAGCGAGCAGCTCAAGATAAATGAATAGCATCAAGATATCTTTTAAATCTGCTGAGCCTTTTTGAATAATACCAACGAACTCTTTACCGGCGGTCCAAACGACAACCACACTGATTAAAAATAAAATAACGTAATGACAGATATCGACAAACTCTCTACCAATACCTTGCAGTCGCTCGTGAATACCTACGTTTTTTTTAGCCATGTTTAAGTCCTATCAACTGAGATGTGGTTGATTTAGCCTGAGTCTTTGTACTGTGGAGACTCAGACCCCTTATTTATCGGCAATCAGTATTCGTATGACTATCTTTTTAGCCAGCGTTCAATCCAGCTGATTTTTCAGCTGCATCGACCGTTTGGCGAATCAGTGTGTTGATGGTCATTGGGCCAACGCCGCCTGGCACAGGTGTATACGCACTGGCAATATTTTCCATACCTTGCATTTCAATATCACCGACACCGCCATCAGCTGTTGGATGGAAACCTGCATCAATGACGACGGCGCCCGCTTTGATCCACTCTGCTTTGATTAATTCAGGTACACCTACTGCCCCAACAACGATATCTGCACGCTTGATATGTGCCGCTAGATCTTGAGTTCTTGAATGACAGATAGTTACGGTACAGTTGGCATTTAATAGCATCATCGCCATTGGCTTACCTAAGATAGCACTACGCCCTACGACCACGGCCTCCAAACCTGCCAGCTCGATACCATGATGCTCTAATAAATGCATGATGCCCTGCGGTGTGCATGAGCCATAAGCAGACTGCTGCATCGCCATTCGACCAAAGCCAAGACAAGTCACGCCATCGACGTCTTTTGCCAAGTCGATCTGCTCAAAGCAAGCACGCTCATCGATATGCTCAGGGACTGGATGCTGTAGCAAGATGCCATGGACATCAGGATTATTATTGAGCTCATCTATCTTAGCCAAGAGCTGCTCAGTGGTCGTGATACTCGGCATCTCAACACGTATAGAGTCCATACCAACACGCTTACAGGCATTACCTTTCATACGGACATAAGTGGCAGAAGCTGGATCATCACCGACCAATATCGTCGCAAGGCTTGGGGTGCGTCCCGTCTTATCCTTGATCGTATCCACGCGCACGCGTAGTTGCTGTTCTATTTGTTTGGCAAGTGCTTTGCCATCTAAAACGGTGGCGGACTCTTGGGCAGTAGGCGCGGTAGACATAGTAACTCCAATAGAGGGTACGATATAAAAAAATAAAGACAGCGCGCGCAAATACTTTGCATGCCTGTCTTATCCTTAATCAAGGTGTGATTTATACTGATATTGTACCTGCCTGCGTCTAAAAATCCTAGCCTGTATTGGGGCATGTCCTCAATTCAACCGATAACGATCTAAATTGAATAAAAAAACGGTCCACTATAATTTAGTAGACCGTTCTTTGATTTCCCAGAATTCTGAACCATTCATTACCCTGTCACTTAGTAGGTCTGAAACTCCACCCCTACACCTGCTCCAATGTCGCTTGATTGGGTATCTGAATCCACTGCCCACAGTCTAGTCGTCAGTTTAGTCAGTGGCTGTAGCTGGTGCTCCCAAGAGACATCGATAGCAGTCAGCTTATCAGTCGTCGGAAACGCTTGATTATCAGACTCATTCGCTTGATTAACTTTGGCATGTTGCAACTTTGCATGCAGGAAATTACGTTCATCTAGCCACAATCGACCGCCAACTGCAATACTCTCAGCATCGCCGCCTAGCGCATGCCCCAGTGGATAGCCTTGCTGATAATAGCCATCGGTATAAGTACCATGATCATAAGATATGCCACGTGATTCACCACCAGTACGCGTATCTGTATATTCAGTATAAAGCTGATAAGGCTTGCCATAAGCCTCAGAAGCATAGTCTGCACCAGCGAGATACATGTTTTTAGATGGCAGACCGCCTGCCTCGTCCTCACCCACATACTGAGCGTAGACACCAGCGGGTATATTAACCAAAGGCATAAGACTTAATCGTGCATCAAAGCCACCGAGTTGATTGGCGGGGTCGCCATCGACATCACCGTTATCTGCATTATCTTTGGTACCCAAAACAGCATCACCAAAAGAGCTTAAGCTCTCAGGTCGACCTTCGCCGCCCCACATAAAGGTACGGGACGCGCCTACTTCTAGCCAAGGTAGTGGATTGGCAGTCAGTCGTGCCCCAAACAGCTTGGCGTCTGGAATGGCCTCATAATCGTCGAGCTGACCAGCAAATAGCTGATACTGCCAAGGACCGACCCAATTCAGATATTTATAATTCGGTGCGGTTTGCGTATCACGCTGCATAGTAATCCCTGTGACTGGAATGCTCGCATCTCCTCGAATGAGACTGCCATCCTGCCCTGGACCCCACCATGCTGGTATTTTACCCGCTATCAACCACTGATTGGCTGCTGTACCAGCGATATATGACCCTTCAAAACTGACATCGTTATTGTTATCGCCATCGTCGATCAGCTCGTCGTTCTTTACATTGGCTTGCAGATTGAACTCCCACTGTGCTTCGCTAAGCGACACCCCTACAGTAGCTTGTTGACCAGCGAGCTGATCATCTGCAAATGTCTGTGGAAGCTGCTTTCGATCTGTCTGTAGGTACACTCCAGCAGAGGCCTTGACAAGAGAGTCACGGTTTTGCGCAAGCCTAGTCTGTATCGACTGTAATACCTGCTGCTGTGCTACTGTCTGCGCATTGGCAGACTGTAACCCACGTTTAATCTGATTAGCCGTCAATGGCCAAGTACTGGTGCTGATCTGCGTCACACCTTGGGTATTTAACCAATCAAGGTCCGCCTTGAGTTTTAGGTCGTTCATATACAGATTCTGTGCTGATGTCAGCATCGATGCCGTCGATAACACCCCAAAAACCAGTAGCACATTTAACTTTTTATACATGAGTAATCACTCTTTGATTATGGAGGTTAGGTTACAGATACTGCTTATCACATATTTATCAAAAAACTGTCACTAGCGGGCTTAAACATGCCCTAGTAAAATTTTCGCTGACGTTCACACAATCATTGAGCCAAACACCTTATCAATCGCTTGAACGGTTTGCTCAACCTCTGCCATCGTCAACGTAGGGTGAACCAAGAACATCAAGCTGGTCTCGCCAAGATGTTTTGCCATTGGTAATCTAGACTCTGGACGCAGACCGGTGCCATCAAAAGCTTTTTCTAAATACACCTCTGAGGCCGAGCCAGAGAAGCAAGGCACACCTTGGTTAGCAATCTCTTCAATAATACGGTCACGTGACCAGTCATCAGGTAGGTTATCTGGCTGCACATAGACATAGAGCTTATAATAGGCATGGGTACAGTCTACAAATTCGAATGACTCTTCCAATCTAGGTACAGAAAGATAGCCTTTAGATTGCCATTTAGCGCATGCCGCTAATATCGCTTGGGCGTTAACAGTGCGCTTAGCTGTCCAATCGCTCATTCTCTCTAACTGAATACGCCCGATCACTGCCTGCATCTCCGTCATACGCCAATTGGTACCGAAGCTCTCATGCAGCCAGCGATAGCCGGGTGGATGCTCAGTCTCATAGACAGCCGCATAGCTCTTACCATGGTCTTTATACGCCCACATTTTTCGCCATAGCGATTCATCATTGGTGGTGACCATACCGCCCTCACCGCCAGTGGTCATAATCTTATCTTGGCAAAAGCTCCAAGCCCCGATGTGACCGATACTACCGATGCTACGACCTTTATACTTTGCGCCATGGGCTTGAGCACAGTCTTCAATTACATATAGATTATGCTCATCTGCCAGTGCCATGATACCGTCCATGTCACAAGGCCAACCTGCCAAATGCACACAAACGATGGCTTTGGTCTGTTCAGTGAGCACGGCTCGAATAGTTTCAGGAGTGATATTACCAGTAGCAGCATCGACGTCGGCGAAGATCGGGGTAGCACCAGCATTAACAACGGATGAGATACTAGCGATAAAGGTACGCGGGGTAACGATGACTTCATCGCCTGCGCCAATACCAAGTGCCTGTAAAGCCACATCTAATGCTAGTGTACCATTACCCATGGCAATCGCATATTCACTATCTGCCCACTCTGCAAACTCACGCTCGAACTGACGACCTTCTTGTCCGGTCCAATAGTTTACCTTGTTAGATAATAATACTTGGCTGACAGCATAGGCCTCTTCTTGAGTAAAGCTTGGCCAAGGTGAAAAAGGGGTGTTTAGCATAGTTGCCTCGATGGTGCTTATTTATAATTGATGATTCATGACTTACAACTAAATATTTGATTGTGAGTCTTATTTTTATTTATTGAGTGGTCGTGCAGGATTACCAACCACTACCGCACCTGCTGGTACATCTTTCGTCACGACTGCACCCATACCGACGATAGCACCTTTACCAATAATTAATGGCTTATCAGGCGTACCCTGCTTGATAACTGCCCCTGCCCCGATGTAGGCATGATCATGGATATGAATATTGCCATTGCAACTGACACGCGGTGCAAAGGTAACGTAATCGCCGATTATACAATCATGCTCCACATAACTATAGAGGTTAGCATGGAAGCATTTACCGATAGTGACATTAGCAGCGATAGTGACAAAGGGACTGAGCGCTGCACCAGCAGCGATACTGACTCCATCCATGATTAAGGTAGTCGTTGCCTGTGCTGTCCACAGTGAGATACCATTTTTAGATAATTTATTTGCTATCTTTTGACGAATACTGCTATTAGCAATGGCAATCAGGACAAATTTATCGTCGCTATGTATACTTTTAAATTTTTCATAATTCATCGCCGTATAGCCGTTGACATTAGTATCTTCGTCCAATGCATCGTCAATGAATACGATTTGGCTATCTGCGTCACCATCTAACCTCTGTAACTGCTCAACAGCAACTGGCATTAAGCTACGACCACAGCCTGACGCGCCATAGACGGCAAATATCTTACTCATAGCTATTTTCTAGAGCTGCATTGTTTTGAGAACCAGTAAATTTACTCATCGTCGCCTCACCATCGGCACTGATACCATCTTTGATGACTACTTTTTTTACTGTTTTAAGTAATATCTTAATATCTAACCATAATGATTGATTATCGACATACCACGTATCAAGCGCAAACTTCTTATCCCAACCGATGGCATTACGTCCATTCACTTGCGCATAACCCGTAATACCGGGACGAACATTATGGCGGCGCGACTGCTCTGAATTATATAAAGGCATATATTCCATCAATAAGGGACGTGGTCCTACTAAGCTCATCTCACCTTTGACGACATTCCACAGCTCAGGCAACTCATCCAAACTACTATTACGTAGTGCTTTACCAAAATCAGTCAAGCGCTCACTATCCGGTAAAGGATTACCGTCGCTATCTATGGCGTCTTTCATCGTGCGGAACTTAATCATCTCAAACGGTGTGCCGTCTAAACCTGGACGCGTCTGACGAAATAGCACTGGCGAGCCTAAATTTTGTTTAACTTTATAGGCGGTGATGGCATATACCGGAGATAAAGCAACTAAGGCAGCAGTCGCGGCAGTGATATCAAAGAGACGTTTTATCATTGTTATTCCTTATAAGCCCATTTCATTGAGCATCGTTCGGTTGACCGCATGAACATCGAATTTTTCTTCTACCAGTTGGCGTGACGCCTTACCCATTTGTTCAATACGCTCTGGATTAACGATAAAACGCTCCATGGCAGCAGCCAATTCGGTTACGGCTTTGACAGGCACTAAATAGCCGTTTTGACCATCAATCACTGTTTCACGACAACCTGGTGCGTCAGTAGTAATAATAGGACGTCCCATCGCCATTGCTTCTAGCACAGTACGCGGAGTACCTTCTCGATAAGAGGGCAGTACATAAATAGAGCTCGCTGCAATTGCTGGTTGAACGTCGCTAAGCTTACCCCAAAACTTTAGCAAACCGTCATCGATCCATTTATCTAATTCTTGCTGCTCGATAGAATCAGGGTTGTCATCGATCCATCCTACTAAATCAAACTCTGCTTGTGGGTGTTTATCTTTTACCAGTTGAGCTGCTTGAGCGTACTCTTTGACTCCCTTATCCCCTAATAAACGGGCTATCAACAAGAAACGAGGAGCTGGTTTATTATTTATAATAGGAAAAGGAACGACATTATATTCTGATACATCAACCCCAGAGCCGTTAACGACTTTGGTCGATGCCGTAGGCTTTAAGATACCCGTAGATTTAAATAAAGCTTCGTCATCAGGATTTTGAAAAAACACCTTATGCGTCGAGGCTAGTGCTACGGAATAAAGCTTATGCATGATCTTTTGTAGATTAGACTTTTTATAATCTACTGCATCCGCTCCTTGAAAGGCATAACCTAAGCCGGTGATCAAGGCAAAACGCTGTGGAACACAAGCAAGTTTAGCTGCTAATGATCCATAGATAACGGGCTTGATCGTATAAGCCATCATGTAGTCAGGTTTAATCTTTCTCATCAATTGATAAAGTGCTAATAACGTTTTTGCATCTGTGGCAGGATTAGTTCCAGTACGTTGCATAGGTATATCATGGACGATATAACCAAGTGCTTTAAGTTGGTCGTGCTCTTCAGGATAACTATCAAACTCAGGCGCGGCAATATGTATTTCAAAACCAGCACTTTGTATTGCTGCAATGAGTGCGCCACGGAATTTTAGAATAGAGGGTGAATAGCTAGCTATTATTAAGAATTTCATTTATTAATTCATTGTTATTATGAAGAGTTCAAATACTTATTCTAAATGTTTAGGAGTTGTAAAGCTCAAGATAAGCTTCGACATTGGCTTCCAAAGAATAATTATCAATGATACGCTTTCGTGCAGCAATACCTAATTCAAAGCGTTCAGCTATATTTAAATTTAGAGCTTTATTAAGCTCTACTGCTAATAGCTCACTGTTTTTTGGTTCAACTAGAAATCCCTTAGAGCCAATCACTTCGTTGACACCGCCGCAATTAGTGGCAACTACAACGCGCTCACAAGCCATTGCTTCTGCAACAACGAGCCCAAAACCTTCCCAAGCAGATGATAAAGTAAAAACATCAGATGCTGACATCAAAGCTGGAATATCGCGTCTTATCCCCAAAAAACTGATCACATCAGTAATACCTAATCTTTCAGCTAACGAAGTCACTTCTTCTTTTAAAGGTCCATCACCCACGATCAAAACCTTGAAGTCTTGACGCATTACTTTTAAAGATGCTATGGCATTTAATAGATTTGGGTAATCTTTAGCTTTATGCATCCTACCCACAGCTAATATTATATTTACATTATCTATTTTTAACTCGTTACGAGTTAAAATACGAACAACATTATTAAAAAAAAACTTATTGGTATCTACACCGTTTGGTACAGACACCATACGATTAGTAGTCGTTGCGCCTTTTGCCACTAACGAATCTACAGCATCTTGACTGACATTAGTCGAAATATCAGCGAGTTTATCGGTTAGAAGATACGCCAGCATTCTAAGCCGACCACCCTCATCTTTACTATGCGAAGTACAGATGAGGGTGGGAATATTAATGGTTAAACGTAATAGTCTTGCTAATAGGTTTGAGTGGAACATATGGCTATGCACAACGTCAGGCTGCATCTTTTTTACTAATGCTCTTACTTTAATGCAGGCTCTAAAGGCATCTTTGCCGTTAACCATACAAAGAAACACCACCTCTATATCCGGATTAGAAGGTAAAACTAATGCCTCACCTGTAAGGTAAGCAATCTTCACCTCATGACCACGCGCAACCAATGCGTCTGCCAAGTTGACAACTACGTGCTCTGCACCACCCATGCCAAGACCAGTAATTATAAATAGTATTTTCATGGATTAACTCGATATTTGTAATTAATGAAAATTATAGATATTAATATAGAGAAAAAATAACCAGAAAATATAGATGGGATAAACTGAAAGCCGATAAGGCAGATTATAAAAGAGTAGACTAACTCTTTTGAATCCAATCTGTAAACTTTCAACATAATTGTTAGTAGCCAAAAAATAGTAAAGACCACTAAACATAAACCACCAACAACAGCCAAGTAAATAAATAAGTTGTGTGGTATTACACCTATAGTATCTCTATAACGAATAGGGTCAAAAATAGAACCTAATAAAATATTATCTGTAAAATAACTTATACCCTCAGCATATCCTTCAGTACGCCCACTCGAACTTACTGTAATTTCTCTTTCAATAAGAATAAAATCTTTTTTTAAAAAAACAAATAAAGGATATGCCAGAATTGTAATAAGACAAGCATAGTATAGTTTTTTATTTACAATAACTTTATCTATATTTAATGCACTATATAACACCATAGTCAAAATTAGAGATGCTAAACCAGTTCTAGCGGTAGTAGACAAAGAAGCTACAATTAAAAAAGCAATTAAGACTAACTTTAAAAAAAATTTAATCTTAAAATTATGGCTTAAAACAAGAGGTATACAGCTAGCAAAATATAAAGATAAAAAACTATAATCTTGCCAAGTAAATGCAAAAGCTAATCTTTTTCCACCATATAAATCAATCTTACCAAAAGATAACCCTAGGAATTTAAACATAAAAATTTGTATAAATAGACCTAGTGATAAAACTATACCTGAATATATATACATAGCCGATACACTATTAGATAAACTATGTGGATTCTTTATATTTACAAACAAAGGCCAGTGTGAAAGTGTAAAAAATACAAGTAAGCCTGCAAAAAAATCAAAAGAACCAGTGTAAATTGAAAATACAAATACAATAGAAGTCAATACACTAGCTATAATAAGAGAGATGTCTTTTTCAATAATAAAACTATTAAAAATAATAGAAGTTAATATAATTATTATAAGTAACAAGAAAATCAGTGGCAGCAACCTTATTCCGAAGAAACTAAAGTAACCAAACATCAGAATCAAGCTAAGTAAGGCTACAATAATTTTATTCATTTAAGTATCAATACCTATTGCAAAAAAAGACTTTTTTATAAAAAATAAATTCTAAATTTTGACCTTCATTTAAAATTATTCGCAACATTGTAAATATTAGTGTGGCAATGAAAAATATAGGAGTACAGT
>NZ_CAJHBP010000021.1:0-51234 GCF_904846665.1 Psychrobacter sp. Pi2-51 | reverse complement strand
TTCTAGGGGTTGTTCGTCATTATAGTAGATAGAAAATGGTTGAACAGTAGTATCAAAATTTATAGTACTATTAGTATTATTTTTTAAGTTAATTGAGAAAATCAAGTCACCATTTTCTTCAAATAGACTATAACTATCAATTATTTTAAAGTTATCCATATTCATTTCAGACACCATCTTTGTATCACTTTGATGTAAACTCTTGAAATTATTGGTGCAACTACTAAGTATAATAATGCTGCTAATAATTACAAATACCCATTTTAAATTTTCAAGCATATTACTTCCTAATAAGTATTTTTTATCATTCCTGACGCATAATAAGAGAAACTGTCCGCGTGCTTTAATGCTAGGTCTGGCCTATCTTGAGCCAGTTTTTTTGAAGCTATAGTTCCATATACACTCTTACCGTTGTTGTAGAATTCGCCAGTTTTTATGTTGTTGAACAAGTCTTTTGTTCCAGCAATATCATCAAAATGAGAAAATTCATGAGTTAACAGTCTAGCATTAGTCGACTTGTTTATAGGTTTTCCTGTATATGGGTCTTCAAAAAATGCTTTACCCGTATTGATGCGATGAGTAGTATCTTTTGTTGTAACATAAGCACCGACACGTGGATCGCTAGCAAGGTAACCTCCGCCTAGTACTTGTGAAGAGCTTCTTACGTCCTTGAAATTATCTAAAGTTAAATTTTTGTTTAAATCAAGCATTTTATCTACTTGAGATAACTTCATTTCTCTCGATTTTTCAATATCCTTTACATCGCCAAATGCCTGCTTGAATTCTTGTTGGTCATCTGAATTCCACCTTGTAAGGGTATTTTTAGTGTTATTAAGCATTCTGTTTTGCTCAATCACTGCCTCTTGAATAGCTTTTTTTCAGTTCCCGTATATTCCGCTGCTGAACTGGTTTCACTAAATATAGCTAATTGTGAATTCACTTCAGTTCCATTGTCAAAAGGGCTAGAATAAACCACATTTGAATTATCAGAAGCCGTCAAACTTGCAAACAAACTATCAGGCTCAGATTTCGCAAATATCAAAGGCGCTGCCTGCGCAATACTGCCTACATCAAAGTCAGACTCCGCAAACGCCTGCTGAACCGCAATCAGCTTAGCCCCGCAGCTGGTCACATCACCGCCGCGTGCAATGGGTGCGCCATCGACGATAAACGACGGGTCACCCGTAAGAATAGTCGTGACCTTTTTGCATTTTTTACAAACAACTTTATCGCCTTTACGCGAGATAGGGATGCCGTTATGAGTGGTGTGCGGTGAGCCGGAGATGACCGTCCCACCATGTGAAGTTTTTGCGCCGACTGTGATATAGGCTGCCATAGTGCTACCTTGCTTAAATGCCCAACGTTTAGATGCTTATCGCGAATCTATTATTTGCCTGACATTATAGAAGCCTAAAGCGTTAAAAATAAAACTTAAGTTTGTCTAAAGACGTGGTTTATATGGAAAGCTTAGTCGGGGTAAAGCACAAAATATTTCGAGTAATTGACTGCAATAAGAACGTGAGAGTTCTTATATAGCATTAGTAACGAGCAAAAATCTAACCTTCCATCTCACTAACCAACCACACAGACACGTCATCAATCTGCGCTGCCAACTCAGGATGTGCTTTGCCTAACTCATCAAACTTAGCTTTAATCTCATGTTTGTCATATTTAATGTCCGTCAATGTATCTTTTAATAGCTCAATCAACTCAACATTTAGCGCATCAGAGAAAATGACGACATCGCTTATCACTGCTTGCTTCACATCAAGGTGACAATCAATAATGCCCCAATCAAAGCGCGTTTCAATGTGATGGGTGAATTCAGGGGTTTTACCAAAACGCCAATCCCAATCTGCCATTTGTTGATAGTATTTATTAAGCGATGGCTGCTTGGCGAGACTGGCTTCATCCAATTCTTCTACTGGCGTAGTGTCGCCATAATCTTTGTCGCGATAGTATTCACAAAACGCCTCGATAATCGCATCGGATAGCGTCTCATGATTGATGTCTTCATTGAACTCTTTCAGATTAGCGACGCGTGCACGGACAGATTTGATACCTTTGGCTTTGAGTTTCAGTGGATGCGGATTGAGATACTCACCGAGCTTTTGCATATTGGCATTTACGAGTAACGTACCATGATGAAAGCTACGATCGGCCGCATGCTTAAAGGCACTACCTGATATTTTCTTGTCACCGACTTGCATGTCATTACGACCTGATAAATCCGCGTCTATGCCTAATTTTTTTAGCGCATTGATGATGATGGTGAAGTTCGCGTCTTGGTCGTAGTCGGCTTTGGGCGACAAAAAGGTAAAGTTGGTATTGCCCAAATCATGAAATACCGCGCCGCCGCCACTCTGACGCCGCGCCAAAAACACCTCGTCAGCTTCCATCTTATCGATTTTGCATTCTACCCATGGGTTTTGCGAGCGCCCAATGACCACGGTCTCGCTATTGCGCCATAGGAATAGCGTGTGCGAGTCGGGATTGAGCGTATTAAATATCCAATCCTCGGTCGCAAGGTTAAACCAAGGGTTGGTCACGGCAGACTTTAAGATACGCAGTTTCATTATTTGTCCTTGTTATTATGAAGATTGTTAGTAGAAGCTATTGTTGCTGATGCGGGGCTTTAATTCAATGGGGGTGTGATAAGGGGAGTTTGGATTGGAATGTGAGGATAGGACGGAGTATTTTTATTAATGTTCGGACGAAGGCTTATAGATTTTGAAGGTTTGGTGGAGCTAATCCTGCTATCCGCTTGTATCTCACTTGTCGATGACGTGCGGACTGGTTTGTCTGGTGGCGTTCCAACATTCGAGCGACCGCCCCCAGCCATAGTCCGCATCGCCATCGTCGGCGTTAGGATACCGCTGCTATCAGGGCTAAACCACTCCCTAAGTCGACCATTGATATTTTGAACAAAGCTTAGATATAATTTTGAGTTTGGCGCAGGGCGGGTTAGCGATAGCGTAACCCACCAAGTAATTACCTGTTTTAAATAATAGATCTTTTGCATAAGTTGTCGCTAGTCTTTGAAGCTCTGTTAATAACAGTCAATAGAATGGGACTTTTGCAAGAAATCTATGTAGTTATGTTTTATCAATACTCTTTTTGAGAGTTCAAAAAAAACAAACTATTGTTCATATATTAAGATTTTATCTTAAGGATTATTAGCAAACCAAGCATCTTTTGTAGAGACGCAATGCTGACAACGCATATCTTGCCCTATATAAGCTCCCAATAGACTATCTTCATCAATACTACCATTACCTATACACGACCCATCTTCATTAATCATTCCGTCACAAGGTACATCGATGATTAAAGGTTTAATTGCATTATCATAATGATGTTTTTGACTCGTGCTCATCTTTGCAAAGTTTCCAGAATCTGCTGATAAGAACTTAGCTACACCAACACTAGCATCTGGTTTATTAATGCCATTATTTCTTGCTGAGTCCACAATATATTCTTCATTATTATCTACAATATATTTTAGAACTTTAGTTTGATATTCAGTTAACATAACTTATTTCTACCTTTTAAAATTAGAATGTTTATTGATTTAATTCCCGATAATACTTACAGCTAATCTGCTTTTCACTATAGCACTAGATACTAATATGTCTAGGATAAGTATTTTATAAGTTTTTTAAAAAATATCAGTAAAGGGCAAGTGTAAAGTAGACTAAAGAGATTTAAATTACCATTAGATAGCGATTATTTGACTTCATAAAAAAAGTTCACCTCAAACTAAAAAAACGCCCCTCAAGAGCGCTTTTTATCTAACTAATTCTTATAGATATCCAACAACCTACCCAAAATCTCTCTTCAAAATAGCCGCCATATTACGCTCCGCAAGTCCGGTGATAAACACATACGGATTGACGCCAGCGCTGCCGGGGATTACCGAATGACGGCAGTTGCAGAGGTTTGTGCTATGGGTTCAATGAGTATTAAGTTGTAAGGATTTGGCACACCGACTTTTATAATTGAAGCACAAAGCTTAAGTAGAGATGGACGCTTATAGTTTGGACACTCATAAAGTAATATAGGGCTTTGGTTTCGGGAAAAACGCCCAGACTTATTATAGCTACTTTAATCGTGCTTAGCGTATTGGTAATTTTAATATGTGGACTTGTTAAAAAGTTGAAGACTATTGAAAGAATATAAATGAAAAAAATTACTATAATGCTCTTTTTCAGTATGTTTACTTGTTTACTTGTTTACTATTTATCTTAATCATTAACTCTAAATACATTGCTTTTGCTTGCTTTAACGTTTCAGATGAAAGTTCTGTTTGCATAGCTTCGGCAAATCTAGTGTCTACACCGTTGAACTCATCTTCATAGCGTCCATCACGTAAGTCACTGCTGACATAAGCATAGGCTAGAGTTCTAACCAGATCAGGTTCTAGATTAGCGCCATATTCTTCTGGATATAAATGAATAGTCATAAGTGCTAATGCTGACTCCCAGTTTTTCTCTAACATTAGATCTTCGTTCAATAACTCAATAGTTCTAATTATTTTAGACTTATTTTTCATATGATGCATATACAAATATGCCAAATTGACTCTTGATTTTTTTATGTTTTGCTCTATAGCAATTTTGTTGTAGGACTCTGATTTATTATAGTCGATACGATTAAACTCTGGATCTCGATAGATAGTCATTAGTAATTTAGTAGCATCATGCGAGCCTACGTCAAAGGCATACTCTAAATAAACAATGATTTCATCTATGTTTAACTGAGTATCATTTTCAAATATTTCTGGATAATTGATCTGATAAGCGCCTATATAATATCCAGATTCCTTTTGACCTAAATTAAAGGCTTTCATGTGATACTCATAAGCTAGTTGATAATTTTCTAATACTAAATCTTGATACGCTGCATAGGTAAAACAATACTCAGCTGCCTTCTTATCATCACATAGTATCCGAAGATGTTCTGGATCTTCGAGTTGCTCTAACTGACTTATAAGACTAATAGAGCTTGTTTCTATTAGTGTAGTATCGTTCGTAATATAGCCAGTATCTGCATAAACCATAGTCGCGCTTGATAATGACAGTATGAGTAGTGTTTTTAAAACAATTACTTTACTTATCTTTTGGTATTGCATCCTGAATTTCACTCCCTTTCTCTTTTACCGCATTATAATCATCATAAGCATCCCATGCTTTTCTAACTGGTTTAGGTGCAAAATCCTTAGCCTTATCTACAAGCTTGCTTTTTCCTGTCTCTGTAGCTTTATCAACCGCCTGATCTTTTAGAGCATCACTATTCTTTTTTAATACATTATCTAAAACAGTTCGTCCTGCATCATAACCTTTGTTAACTTGTCTTCCTGCACCATCTAATGAGCTACCAGTCTTCTTAATACCATCAACAGCTTCACTTTTCCATCCATCACGAACTTTTGCCATTGGATTTTCATAACCAATTTCATCATAAAGAGGAGGAGGCTGACCCTGTTGAATACCTAATGGTCGTTGTTGTGCTGCATTATTCTGTGCTGAATTTTTCTGAATGTTACGTGCACGTGATGCAATGCTCTGCTGTTCGATACTATCCCGTCGTGCTTGTTCAGCGTTGTAATCGGCTAACTTACCTCTTTCCTTCAAGCCCTCAACACCAACCTGTCCAGTTTTTGAATTCTCACCATAAATGTTTGCCGTTCGCGCAAGCTTATCATTATCCCATGCTTTCCCTGGGTTATAGGGTCTAGAAGAAGGATTTCCCCCCATTTGTTGCTTTGCCCTTCTAAACGCTGCAAGCTCTTCCGGACTTCTTGCTGCCACCATACCACCGTCTGCAATAGCATCCTCTATCATCTGATCGTTCATTGCATATAGCTCTTCGTCGCTCATCTCATCAGAAGCTTTTAAATTTGCAAACAAAGCCTCGGGATCCAACTTAGGAAACACCAGCGCCGCCGCCTGCTCAACCCCAAACACCTCAAAACCCGACTCCGCAAAAGACTGCTGAACCGCAATCAGCTTCGCCCCGCAGCTGGTCACATCACCGCCACGTGCAATGGGTGCACCATCGACAATAAACGACGGGTCACCCGTAAGAATAGTCGTGACCTTTTTGCATTTTTTACAGATGACTTTATCGCCTTTACGCGAGATAGGGATGCCGTTATGAGTGGTGTGCGGTGAGCCGGAGATGACCGTCCCACCATGAGAGGTTTTTGCGCCGACTGTGATATAGGCTGCCATAGTGCTACCTTGCTTAAATGCTCAACGTTTAGACGCTTATCGCGAATCTATTATTTGCCTGACATTATAGAGGCCTAAAGCGTTAAAAATCAAACTTAAGTTCGTCAAAGCATGTCGTCTATATGCAAATTTAGGCACTGTTTAGCGTAAAAGCGATTGACCGTACTAAAGATTCAACCATTTCAATTGTTCTCAATACCTAGCAAAAATCTAACCTTCCGTCTCGTCACTCAAACATTCCCTGATACTTTTAATAAGGTGGGCTCGGAAGTCTGTGGAGTAAGGCGTTGATAGTTAAGATTAGCTTTATCAAACAACAGGATTGATAAATTATCATTGAATATAAAGTCTTATTCCCCATAATGTAGTCGAACTGCTCACAAGATACTTTGTGTATCGATTGCATGATTCAATCGCAAGCATGGATACATTTTATGAACTCAATAACTCATAAACTTTTCATAGCGCTGAGCGGATTGATTTATAGTAACGGGCATCTACAACAACGATCCTCATTTGTAATAACAAACCAATTAGATATAAGGCATATCATGGCACACGACAACTTATTTGAACCACTCGATATGGGCACTCAAACCCTAAAAAACCGTATTATCATGGCACCATTGACGCGCTTGCGCTCTGTCGAGCCAGGTGATGTTCCGACAGCATTGGCAAGCGAATACTATTCACAGCGTAGTGGCGCTGGGCTTGTCATCACTGAGGCGACTCAGGTTTCTTTTCAAGCGAAAGGTTATGCTGGCGCGCCGGGTATTCATACCCAAGATCAAATTACAGCATGGAAAACCATCGTTGATAATGTTCATGCCAAAGACGGAAAAATCGTCGCACAGATATGGCATACCGGTCTGGTTTCTCATGAAAGCGTGCAGCCTGATGGCAAAGCGCCAATTTCTGCGTCAGATGTTCATGTTGGTATCCGTACCTCATTGCGCGATAGCAACAATCAAGCCATCCGCGTTGAAGCAACGACACCACGTCCAGCCACACTTGATGAAATTAAACAAGTCATTGCTGATTTTGCACAAGCAACCAAAAATGCTCAAGAAGCAGGGTTTGATGGGGTAGAGATTCATGGTGCTCATGGCTATCTGTTGCATCAATTCTGGGTTGAGCAAACCAACCAGCGTGATGATGAGTACGGTGGTAGCCGCGAAAACCGTGCACGTTTGACGCTAGACGTTATCGATGCCTGTGTCGATGCTTGGGATGCCGACCATGTGGGCATTCGTATTTCGCCACTTGGTACTTTTAATAATGTCGAAGCTGGCTATAATGAAGATGAAAACATCTGGATGATTGAGCAGATTAATGACCGTGGTTTGATGTATTTACATTTGTCAGAGCCTGATTGGGCAGGTGGCACGCCTTATAATGATGAATTCCGTAAGCACATTCGCCAAGCTTTTAGTCAGACGATTATCGCGGCTGGTGGTTATACTGCTGAAAAAGCAGAGAGAAACATCAAAGCAGGTTATATCGATGCGGTCGCCTTTGGTCGTGACTATATCGCCAATCCTGATCTGGCCGAACGTATCCGCGAAGGCGCTGCGCTAAACGAGCAGCATCCAGAAAGCTTCTACGGCGGCGGTACTGAAGGCTACACCGATTATCCATTTCTAAACCAAGCATAATGGACTGTCAGCTCGTGTAAATGCTAAGCCGATAATATCCCTAAAAGGTATATCCATTAAAAAGCCACCTTACTATCAATAGTGAGGTGGCTTTTTTATTGTCAATAATTTGAACGTTTACTGTGTTCAGTTCTTATGGCTTTTATACTATTCATAAAAGCCAAAGTAATTCATAAAAGCCAGAGTAACAAGGAAAATACATGCAAGTATGACGCATTGCAGGCTAGAAAAACTGGACATGGCTAAATGTATTTTTTAGATTTGCTATCACTATTTACCAAAATTACCTGTTTGATAATCGCGAAAAGTTTGTTTTAGTTCGGCCTGGGTATTCATGACAAACGGCCCATAACTGGCGATAGGTTCGCCAATGGGTTCGCCGCTTAATAGCAGTAATTTAACAGGTGCGACGGCTTTTTCAGTATCAGATGTTGCTGGATAAGTCAGCTGAATAGTGTCAGTGGCATCGGTAATAAATGAGGCAGACTGCTCTGTTTGTGAATCTATAGCTTGAGAGTTTATAGTGCTTTTGATAGGTGCTACAAACTGAATCAGTTGACCCGCTGCGATAGGGGTGTCATTAACGAGTAGCTCGCCTTCTTGTACCAATAATAGAACATTATGGCTGTTTGGCACCTGTAGCGTCATCGATCCTGCTGCATGCAGCTCGATATCCCATAAATTAATGGGTGTAAAGGTATCGGCTGCTCCAGTTATATCTTGCCACTCACCAGCGATGATAGCCACTTTACCAATGGTTGTTTGAGCGGCCTCACTATCATCTAGCAATTCAATAATCGGCATATCAGTCCGTCTGATGGACTGATATTTTGGCTCAGTCAGCTTGTGGGCGCTTGGTAGGTTTAACCACATTTGCACCATACTAAAGACGCCACCGCGCTGTCCAAATGCCTCAGAGTGGAACTCTTCATGCAAGATACCGCGCCCTGCAGTCATCCATTGCACATCACCTTCGAAGATGATGCCGTTACCGCCAGCTGAGTCCCTGTGACTGATTTCACCAGAGTAAGCGATGGTCACGGTCTCGAAGCCTTTGTGTGGATGCTGTCCGACACCGTGAGGCTGCGCTTCATAATTGGGGTTTGGGGCAAAGGTCGTGGGCTTGCCATAATCCAATAATAAAAATGGGTCAGTGTGGCTATAATTAAAATTGGGATCATCCTCAAGATGATTGACTAAGGTTTTCACATAAAAACCGTCACCGACCCAATGCGGTGCTTTGTCACCATGAATATGTTTAATTGCACGCATTGTTCACCTCGTAAGCCCGTGTTTATATTTACTATTATAATGATGGTCATCACAGTCAATCGTGTATACAACGGATTGACATGTCCCGAGACGATAACTGTCTATCTGGGGTCTATTTAGGGTTTATTTCTAAACTTATCAATAGACCCTAAATAAAATCCACTTCTATTAGACCACTTCGCCGCAGACAAAGCCACTGGCCCACGCCCACTGGAAGTTGTAGCCACCGAGCCAACCTGTGACATCCAATACTTCTCCGATAAAGTATAGTCCGTCCTGAAAGTTGCTTTGCATGGTTTTTGACGAGACTTCATTTGTTTTGACACCGCCGCGTGTCACTTCCGCGGTACGATATCCTTCAGTGCCAGACGGCTTAAGCTGCCAGCCATTGAGCGTCATACCAAGTTCAGTCAGACGCTCGTCCTTAATATTGGCCAGCTCTGTGTCTTTGATGTCATCCCACAAGTGCGTTTGTAGCGCTGCCAATAGCTTCTTGGGTAATGCGCTATCGGTATAATCAGCCAAGACAGTACGAATGAGCTGTCTGGGATGCGATTTTTTATGCGCCAAAAGTAGCATTGTCATATCGATATTTGGTAGTAAATTAATGCTAATGGTTTCGCCAATTTGCCAATAGTTTGAAAGCTGTAGCATAGCAGGACCTGAGAGTCCGCGATGGGTAAACAACACAGGCAATTTAAAGGAGATGCGCTCATTACTGGCAATGACTGGCAGACTAATACCTGCCAAAGCACGGATGAGCTCGCCAGTTTTATCAGTGAAAGTAAAAGGCACGAGACTGGCATCGGTTGCGACAAGCGTATGCTCGAACTGCTGCGCCAATTCATAACCCAAGCCACTAGCGCCCATCGTTGGGATAGACAGCCCGCCAGTCGCCACCACTAAAGATTCACAGCGGTAGCTTGTTTGCGGCAGCTTGGTTTGATTGCCTGATTCTTTTCTCTCTTGCTTTTCTTTTTTGCTGAGTTGCTTGGTTGTCAGTAATTCAAATCGGGCATTTTTATCATTTTCGATGGCTTGAACGCTTTCAACTTGCGCATTCAGCTTCACTTGCACACCTACCGCGCTACATTCATCCAGCAGCATGGTCAAAATATCTTGTGCAGAATCATCACAGAACAGCTGACCATGCTCACGTTCGTGGTAAGCAATTTTGTGCGCCTCCACCATACCAATAAATTCCCAACTCGGATAACGACTCAAGGCTGACTTACAGAAATGTTGATTGGCACCAATGAAGTGCTCAGGCTCTACAAAATAATTGGTAAAGTTACAGCGGCCACCACCCGACATGAGGATTTTTTTGCCAGC
Organism: Psychrobacter sp. Pi2-51; assembly: GCF_904846665.1. NCBI lineage: Bacteria > Pseudomonadati > Pseudomonadota > Gammaproteobacteria > Moraxellales > Moraxellaceae > Psychrobacter > Psychrobacter sp. Pi2-51. The sequence goes on along the minus strand of NZ_CAJHBP010000021.1, from coordinate 40,742 downwards.
TTTATTGGCATGGTCTAATACCAGCACGCGGCGACCACGGCGACCCGCAGTGAGCGCACAGTATAACCCTGAAGCGCCTGCACCGATGATGATGACATCGTATTGGCTGTTTGACTTAACGGGTGCCGCTTGGTTTTGCATTTGGCTCATGATAATGACTTATAGGGTAGGTTAAGATAATAGGTTTGAATAAACGATATAAAGTATCTCAATTATACCATGGCACAATGTCAGTGTTTTTAGGTGAGTAATATAAATAGCTTTGGCCCACTTGCTATAAATCATTGAATAACTTTACTTTTTCTATAGACAACAATTGATGATTGGTATAATGTAAAAATATGAATGTTATTCGCACCTATTGCTGCCACTTTTGTTACCTATTAGAATTTTAGTCGTTTTTATTTGAAGGAAATGAACTTCTTCAAAAGTAGTTGAGTTAAAAAGCCAGCCGATTGAACGGCTTATTCAAACATTGTCACGGATGACAATGCTAAGACAAAAGGGACTTTATGGATATCCTACAACTGCTCATTAGCGGGATTGCTAATGGCTGTATATATGGGCTGTTAGCGCTGGGTTTTGTGCTCATTTACAAAGCCTCAGAGGCAGTGAACTTTGCCCAAGGCGACATGCTTATGCTCGGTGCCTTTTTAGGCATATCTTTCATTAATGCCGATCAGGCAAACTTTCCCTTCTTATTAGGTATCACCTTTGCGGCTATTATCATGGGCGCATTTGGCTACTTACTCGATCGCTTTGTCCTACGTGGTATCTTTGGTCAACCGCAATTTGCTATGGTCATTCTTACCATCTCGCTTGGTTTCTTGATGCGTTTTGTCGCTGGAGTTATCTGGGGACATAGCCCAGTTTCACTACAGACACCATTCTCAGGCAAGATGATGGCATTAGGCTCGCTTAGCATTGCTTATGTCGACATCATTATCATCATATCTACTATCGCACTAACCTCCATTTTATACTTCTTTTTTGCCCACACGCGGCTCGGTATTGCGATGCAAGCCAGTAGTCAGAACCAAATGGCCGCCTACTATATGGGTATTCCTGTGAAGCGCGTCAATGGTATCGTTTGGGCATTATCAGGAGTGGTTGCTGCGCTTGCCGGCATACTATTTGCCGCCAAAGGCGCGATTGAGCCTTCTGTCGGACTACTATTCGGTATCAAGGCCTTTGCCGCTGCCGTAATCGGTGGATTAGGCTCATTGCCTGGTGCGCTGGCAGGCGGGTTGCTGGTAGGGGTGATAGAGCCCTTTGCTGGTCGCTATCTCCCGCTAGGCTTAAGTCAAATTGCGCCTTATGTGGTTATGCTGATCGTGCTAATCGTACGTCCAGGTGGTATTTTTTCTCAGGTCAAACAGAAAAAAGTATAGAAGTTTTGAGTCAAGGATGACTAAAATATTTCAAGGATGAGTACTGCCCATGAAAGCCCAGTTTAAACACAGTTACGATCAAGATATCAATATCTTCGATGACAAGCGCCAACTCATAAAGTATGGCGTACTCCTCTTACTCCTTTTAATGGCACCTTGGCTGCTGAGTAACTATTACGTTAGTGAGCTCAGTGCCATATTGATCTGGTCTATCTCTGGACTGGGTCTGATGCTCTTGACGGGTCACACCGGACAAGTCAGCTTAGGTCACGCCGCCTTTATGGCTATCGGTGCGTTTAGCCATATGGCACTGATGGCTCGAGGGTGGAATTTTTTCCCTGCCTTGATTGCTTGCGCGCTCATTACGGGGGTCATCGGCGCTATCATTGCCAGACCGATTTTAAGAACCAGCGGCATCTATTTAGCCATCGCAACCTTGGCACTTAGTATTATTGTCGAAGACATCGCTATCGTCGCTGAGCCTATTACTGGCGGCATCTCTGGTACCTTTGCCTCTCCTATTAATCTCTTTGGCTACACCATCGATCGCTATATCACACCAAAGGCCTTTTATTACTTGTGCCTCGCGCTCGTGGTGCTGGTTACCTTAGGGTATATCAATTTGCTTAGGAGCGGCACTGGACGCTCGTTCTTAGCCATCAGAGACAGCGAAGTCTCTGCCCGTGCTCTTGGTGTCAATGTACCGCAAGCCAAAACGCTCGCTTTTAGCATATCTTGTGCGATTACTGCTATTGGCGGCGCTATGTACGGGCACTTTGTGCAAGCGGTCAATTATGAGAGCTTCACCGTTATTATCTCCATAACCATCCTCCTGCAGATTGTCATCGGCGGTTTAGGCTCCATACATGGTGCGTTTTTTGGTGCTATTGTCGTTGTCCTATTGCCACAAGTCATTGCTATTTTAGGCGATGTCATTGGTCAAAGTACGGGCTCTAGTATCACCAGTGTTCCTGGGATTGATACGGCGCTATTTGCCTTAGTCATTGTCATTATGATCATCTATGAGCCACGCGGTATATACGGTATTTGGATAAAGATACGGACTTGGTTTCAGATGTTTCCGTTATATCGAAAAGGTCTATTTCGCCGTTCCAAAACTTATCTGAAAACGGAGCGTATGCGATGAGCTTATTAAAAGTTGACTCCTTATCTATTGCGTTTGGTGGTGTCAAAGCCGTTGATAACATTAGCTTTGAAGTAAACGAGGGCGAGGTATTCACTATCGTAGGGCCTAATGGCGCTGGTAAATCCACGATTTTTAATTTAATCAGTCGCTTGTACGAACCGCTCAGTGGTCGTATTACTTTTGATGGGACTGATATTACCAAGCTACCCGCTCACGATATCGCAAAACTGGGCATTGCCCGTACGTTTCAAAACATTGAGTTATTTGATCACTCAAGCGTGTTACAGAATCTGCTTATCGGTCGCCATTCGCAGCGCAATACGTCGTGGATACAGGATTTGTTGTTTTTGCCAAAGGTGCGCCGTAGCGAGCGCGAGCATCGTCTACAAGTTGAAAAGATTATAGATTTTTTAGAGTTAGCCCCTTATCGAGATAAGCTCATTGCAGGTTTGCCTTACGGCATTAGAAAGGTGGTTGAGATTGCGCGCGCATTAGCCGCTAATCCCAAGCTTATTTTGCTCGATGAGCCTGCCTCTGGTCTAAGCGTGGAGGAGACGTCCGAGATGGCATGGTGGATAGAGGACATGCAAAAGGATCTTGGTTTGACTATCTTGATGGTAGAGCATGACATGAGTCTTGTGAATCGGGTGTCAGATCGAGTATTGGCCGTTGCTGAAGGTAAGTTTTTGGCTCAGGGCACAGCAGCTGAGGTGCAAGCCAATCCACAGGTTATTGAAGCCTATCTTGGACAGGAGAGTGTGTAATGTCAGCTATTAAAAAATCACTATCCTCTGCCGCGCCGGCTACTGAAATGAATTTGGTCGACTCTGAAGTAAAGAACAACGTGCTTGAAGTGCGGAATTTAGAATCCGCTTATGGTCCGGTAATGGCATTGAGGGGAGTGAGTCTAGAGGTGCCCGAAGGTAAAGTCGTCACTATTTTGGGCGCGAATGGTGCGGGCAAGACGACGCTAATGAAGACTATCTCTGGTGTCATCAATCCCCGCAAGGGCGCAGTGTGGTTCCATGGTGAGCGTATCGATGGCACTGAACCTGATCGCTTGGTCAAAAAAGGACTGTCGCATGTACCTGAAGGGCGCGAGGTGTTTCCCTTTTTGAATGTCGCCGAAAACTTGGCAATGGGCGCTTATACTCGGCGTGACAAGTCTGAGATACAGCGCGATGTTGAGATGATATATGAATATTTTCCCATCCTAAAAGATCGCCGTACACAAGCAGCGGGCACGATGTCCGGTGGTCAGCAGCAGATGTTAGCTATCGGTCGCGGACTGATGTCAAGACCCTCCCTTATGCTACTCGATGAGCCGTCTCTTGGACTGTCTCCCTTATTGGTACAAGAGATATTTGCGATTATTCGCAGGCTTAATAAAGAACAAGGCGTCACGATTTTATTGGTTGAACAAAACGCCAGAGTTGCCTTGGCAGCAGCGGATTATGGGTATGTGTTAGAGACAGGGCGTATTGTCATGGCAGGCTCAGCGGACAAACTGATGCACTCTGATGATATTAAAGAGTTCTATTTGGGACAAACCAAAGACAACACTGCGGAAGCCACTCGGTGGAAACGCAAAAAGACTTGGCGATAATAATCATGACGACCTCTATTGATGTTCCTACTGAAAACAATACTTCACTTTCTCCTGCGGATAAGACGAACACATCTGCCGCGCCAGTATCGTCTTATGATTCCTCCAACAATCATTATGATGAGGCTGATCAGCAGATACGCAATGCGCCTTTCGATCATCCACTTCAAATCCTAGAAGGGTGCGATACGCTGAGCAAACTCTGGCGACAGGTTTGCTTGAGCCGAGGCGATAGGATTGCGCATCGCGAAAAAAGCTTTGGTATTTGGCAGAGTTATAGTTGGCTTGACTATTATCATCATGGCTGCGATATCGGCATGGCACTCATCGAGCTTGGTCTGAGCAAAGGCGATACCGTCTCTATCTTGAGCGAAGACAATAAAGAATGGCTCTATTGTGATATGGGCATCTGCGCTGTCGGCGGGATACCCAATGGTGTCTATACGACAGACAGTCCCGAGCAGCTTGCCTATATACTAAATGATAGCCATTCTAAGTTTTTGATCGTAGAGAACGATGAGCAGTTGCATAAGTTTTTAGAGATTCGTGAACAGACGCCTAACGTTAAAAAGGTTATTGTCTTTGAGCGTAAAGGTTTGCGTAGCCTAGAGGATGATCAGGTTGTTTTCCTCGATGATCTATATACGATCGGTCGAAGTATTGAAAACGCAAGAGAGCGTTTTGGCGATTATATCGATCAAGGTACCGCGAACGATATACGCACCTTAATCTACACGTCTGGCACGACAGGCAATCCAAAAGGCGCGATTTTAACGCACGCCAATGTCCTCTTTGAGCTAAAAACAAGCATTGATATCCTCCCGATTTTGCCCACTGATGAGCAGCTGTGTTTTTTGCCCTTATGCCATGTGCTTGAGCGTCTAACATCAGTGGATCTGCCTATTCATCGGGGCTGTATCGTCAACTTTGCAGAGAGCACAGAGACGGTATTTGAGAATATGAAAGAAGTATCGCCTGATACCTTTACCGCTGTGCCTAGACTATGGGAAAAAATGTACGCCTCCATCAGTAATATGCGTAGTGACGCGAGTGCGCTTAATGGCTGGGCATTTGATCAGGCTATAAAAGCAGGTCATGACCACGCTGATATCGTGATGGCAGGCAATACGCCCACAACAGGTCAACGACTGCGTTACGAGTTTTGGAACAAGCTGGTGCTATATAAAATTCGTGACCTGATAGGCATGAGTAATATTCGCCGTGCCACCACTGGGGCCGCGCCCATATCGCTAGATATTATCCGCTGGTTTCATGCGATAGGCGTGCCTATCTATGAAGGCTATGGCATGACTGAAAGTGCAGGTGTGATATCGGTCAATACGCCTGAAGCACAGATGGCCGGTAGCGTAGGTAAGGCATTACCCGATTCTGAAGTCCGTATTGCCGACAACGGGGAGATACTCGTAAAAGGGGCGAACGTATTTGCAGGTTACTGGAACAAGCCCGAAAAAACCGCTGAGGACTTACGGGATGGATGGCTACATACTGGTGATGTCGGCGAGATAAAAGAGGGCTATATATTCATTACGGGCCGCATCAAGGACATCATTATCACCGCAGGTGGCAAAAACGTCACACCAGCTGCGATTGAGAGCAAGCTTAAGTTCTCGCCTTATATCTCAGACGCCGTCATCATCGGCGATAGACGCAAGTATCTGACCTGCCTGATTATGATAGATCAGGAAAATGTCGAAAAGTTTGCGCAAGACAATCAGGTGATGTTCTCAGATTTTCGCTCGCTGTGTCATGCACCAGAAGTCATTGCCTTGATAGATGAGGTTATCCAATCTACCAATCAGACGTTAGCACAGGTAGAAACCATCAAGCACTTCAGGCTCATTGATGTGCTGCTCAGCCCTGAAGACGATGAATTGACCGCGACCATGAAATTGAAAAGAAGTTTGGTTGAGAAAAAGCATCATGCTCTTATCGACTCTATGTACTGATCTGGGGCTTGTCATCAATTAGCACCGTTCAGATTTTTTGACGTTATCTCAACCTTGATAGTATCAATCTTAAAAGTATCAGCCTCAAAAGTATTAATCTCAAAAGCATCAAACTAACAGCGACTGAAGTCGCAAGGAGAAAGGCAATGAAATGGACATTCAAGACGACGCTACTGGCACTATCTGTCGGTACGATAGGTTTAGTAGGGTGTAGCAATTCAGAAACGCCCGCAGCAGCTGGTACAGATACTGAAACCGCTTCAACGAGTGATATGCCAGTGCAAGGTGTTACGGATACCGAGATTCTATTGGGCGGTGCGAATGATCTATCAGGTCCGTTTGCAGGATTCGGTAATCCTGCGGTCGCGGGTGCCAATATGTATTTCGATGAGGTAAATGCGGCAGGCGGCGTTAACGGTCGCATGATTCGTTACGTCGTCGAGGACCATTCTTATCAAGTACCAAAGGCGGTACAGGCTGCTAATAAGCTCGTTAGTCGCGATAAAGTATTTGGTATGCTGATGTCGCTTGGTACGCCGCATAACTTAGCGAGTTTCCCTATTATGGATCGCGCCAATGTCCCTAATATTATGCCGATCACTTTTGCAAAACCTATGCAAGAAGAAGGGGCTTTCAATCGCCGTTATACGATGGGTAGTACCTATTACGACTCCATGAAAATGGGTATGGAATATTTGATTGCCGAAAATGATATTAAAAATTTATGTGTCATGTATATCCCCTCAGATTATGGTGAAGAGACCAATGAGGCGGCTAAGGATATCAGCGATAACAATCCTAATGTCACGTTAGTTCAGGCCAGCTCACATCGTCCTGATGAAACAGACTTTGCTGGTGCAATTGCTAAATTAAAAGAAGCCAATTGCGAGTTAATTGGCCTATCTCTTACGATACGCGGCGCTATTACTGCGGTAGGGACAGCGAACGCTATGGGCTGGACTGACGTGAAATTCATCGCTCCTGCAACGGGTTTCCATCCCGCAGTTGCCGAGGCACCAGGTGGCGCAAGTGAAGGTCTATATGCGGTTTCTTACTATAACGATTTGGCTTTGAGAGCGAATGAGCCTGAGACCAAAGCCTTTATTGAAAAGTATAAAAAAGTCACAGGGGAAGATGTATCAGCAGGTGCTATCCTTGGCTATACTTCAGCCAGAATCACTGTTGAAGGACTCAAAGCTGCAGGCAAAGATTTAAATGCCGATACTTTTAATACCGGTATGGAAACCGTTAGTTTTGTAGATGGCATCACAGGATCTACTATTGCGATTACTCCTGAAAGCCATGTCGCCTTTAACGATGTTTACTTATCGCAAGTACAAAGCGGCGCATGGAAAACCGTTAAACAGCTCAAATAAGTACGCATTATTCATTTAGTGAAATTTTGATAGCAACAAGCCATACATAAGTATGGCTTGTATCGTTTATAAACGTTGTGTTTTATATTTTAACTGTTTTATAAGTTTAAAATCCGTACTTAATACAAAATAAGCGATGAGCTACCGATAATAAAAATTAACTAGGATGACAAATTAGTCGCTTTATAAAGACTAGACTATCTGTGTCTAAGTATACAGATGTACAGCGAAATTGTTATGATTGACTGTTGATGCCTTGCAACCGTTGCGCTTATTTGTCAAACTATCATTAAGTGTCACACATTATGGAAGATGACTCTTATTGCCCGTATAGATGGTCGTTATAGACGATTATTTATATAGGTCATAATAATTAAAAAGGATGAACACTATGACCCAGAAATCATTTCCTATCGCCGCCGAGTTCATGGCTGCTGCCAATACCACGCCTGAGCAGTACCTCAAAGACTACGAACACTCTATCGAATCAACTGAGACAAGTGATGCTTTTTGGGCGAAGCGTGCTGAGCTAATCGATTGGATCAAAAAACCCACCAAAATCAGCAACGTTAATTATGATCTAGATGATTTCCATATTAAATGGTTCGAAGATGGTGAACTGAATATCTCCGTCAACTGCCTTGATCGACATATGAAAAAAAGCCCTTACAAGCCCGCCATCATATGGGAGGGCGATCATCCCTCACTACATAAAATCATCTCCTTTAAAGAGCTATATGAATCAGTCTGTCGTCTAGGCAATGCACTGCGTAAGCTTGGGGTCGAAAAAGGCGATCGCGTCACGCTATATATGCCGATGATACCAGAAGCCATGATAGCGATGCTCGCATGTGCGCGTATTGGCGCGGTGCATTCAGTGGTCTTTGGTGGGTTCTCTGCGGAGAGCTTGGGCAATCGCCTAATCGATAGCCGCTCAAAAGTCGTCATTACTGCTGATGAAGGCCTACGTGGTGGCAAGCATACACCGCTCAAAGCCAATGTCGATCACGCGTTAGATATAGATGGCACGGACAGTGTGGAAAAAGTCATCGTCGTCCATCGCACGGGTAGTGCCATACCGATGAGCGGTCACCGTGATGTCTGGTATCACAACCTGATAGACGGTGAATCAGAGCACTGCGAGCCTGAAGTCATGAATGCCGAAGATCCGCTGTTTTTATTATACACCTCCGGCTCTACAGGAAAGCCCAAAGGCGTACTGCATACCACCGGCGGCTATATCACCTATGCACTCTCTACCTTTCGTGATGTTTTTGATATCAAAGAAGACGATGTGTATTGGTGTACGGCAGATGTGGGCTGGATTACTGGTCACACATACTCAACTTATGCACCGCTTGCCAATGGCACAACGACAGTCATGTTCGAGGGTGTGCCAGAGTATCCAACGTGGGCGCGCATCGGTCATATCGTCGACAAGCACGACATTACGATTTTATACACCGCACCGACAGCGATTCGCGCGATGATGAAAGAGGGTGATGCTTTTGTACGAGAATCAGATCGTTCAAGCCTACGCTTACTTGGTTCGGTTGGAGAGCCTATCAATCCAGAAGCATGGGACTGGTACTACAATGTCGTTGGTGATGGTAAATGTCCAATCGTCGATACGTGGTGGCAAACCGAAACTGGCGGTATTTTGATGGCACCTATTCCAGGCACCGTTGATCTCAAGCCAGGCGCAGCGATGACGCCACTATACGGTATCAAACCAGAGATTATCGATGGTGATGGTGCGGTACTAGAAGGCGCTGCAGAAGGAAATCTGGCGATTAATAGTAGCTGGCCGGGGCAAATGCGTACCATTTATAATGACCACGCACGCTTTTTGAAGACCTACTTTAGTGATTACCCAGGTTTTTACTTCACCGGTGATGGTGCCCAGCGTGATGAAGATGGTCATTATTGGATCACAGGCCGCGTCGATGATGTACTCAACGTTGCTGGACATCGTTTGGGCACTGCGGAGATTGAGAGCGCGGTGGTCGCTCATCCTGCTACTGCTGAGGCCGCTATCGTCGGTATGCCGCATGAGATTCGCGGTACAGGTATCTGCGCTTTTATCATCCTGAAATCTGGTGAAGAAAAAACAGACGCACTCAAAGCTGAGCTAAAACGTCATGTGCGCACTGAAATTGGCCCAATTGCCACTTTAGATGCCATCTATATGGTTGATGCGCTACCAAAGACGCGCTCAGGGAAAATCATGCGCCGTATTTTGCGTAACCTTGCGGCGGGACAGTATGTTGGCTTGGGTGATTTGTCTACGCTTGCAGACAGCTCTGTGATCAATCAGTTGGTCGATGTGGTCAAAGCTGGTCGCGCAGAGAAGACTGGTTAATAGGGCTATATTGTTAAAAGAGTTGTTGAGAGCCAGTTGTTCTCATTCGTCTATCACAGCTGAGTAAAAGCCATGTTATCGAGGGTAGCATGGCTTTTTTACGGAGATAATATTGATATTGAAGCCTTTCAAAGGTTAAATATGATTGATAGACATATTATTCAAAATATCCCTGCCATTGTTATATAGTCAGTGCAAAGTAATATCGATACATCATCAGTATCGTAGCGTTCTTGGGGTATTTCGACTAGTTTTGGGATATTTTGAATATAAGTCTCTTTTTATCCAATAATTTATAAGGTCTACTGTCATTATGACTGATCACACTTTACTCTCAACTGATGAATCTTTCCCAAAAATAGCCATCATCGGTGGTGGTTTGACAGGATTGTTGACCGCCACATTACTAGAGCGTGCCTTTATTCAAAGCATAGCCATTAAAAGCACAGACCAATCCTCTATACCGCAAATAACCATTTTTGAAAAGTCACGCAGTGTAGGGCGCTTAGCCACCCGTTATCGTACCGATAGTCAAACTGGTAAAAATTGGCAATGGGCATTTGGGGCGCAGTTTTTTACCGCAAAAACGCCTAGCTTTCAGCAGTTTATTGCACCTTGGCTTGAGACTGATTTGTTACAACCGTGGTGTGCCGAAGTGGTTGCGTTAACGCCCGCTAATGATAATACTGAGTCATCTGATATACAGCACAAAGATGAATGGGGTACTGCCCAAGCTCGCTACATCAGTACGCCAAAAATGACCAGTTGGGGGCGCGCATTAGCCGATAATTTGCAACATACCAGCATCATATTCAAAACTCGCGTTGCACCCCTTGCGCAATATCCCCAAAACCAAACTGATGACAAGACTGAGCTTTTCGATGAATCTGGCAACAGTCTAGGCTGCTTTGATTGGGTAATTTGTACCACGCCAAATAGTCAAGCACTAGAGCTGATGGCAGAGAGCGGCTTTACGGAGTCAGCCAACATCGCCAAGCCAAAGATGCAGGCATGTTATACCTTAATGTTAGGCTGGGGTGAGGTGCAATCATTACCTGCAACATTGACCAGTCAAACACCATCAAGATGGGACGTGGCTTACGTAAATGATTCACCATTAGACAGAATATTCATCGAGCATCAAAAGCCTGCTCATAATGATTTGCTGCCCAGTGTCACGATCCATGCACGTAACGACTGGTCAGAGACACACGTTGATGACGACATCGACACAATAACAGAGCAGTTATTGCAAGCCGCGCAGCACGCGCTGCATTGGGAAAAAGATAGTGCTCCAAGCCAAGTAGACTGCCATCGCTGGCGTTATGCAGCAACGATTGTCGATAATAACGAGGCACTGGGTATCTTGGTCGATCCACAACATCAATGGATTGTCAGTGGTGACTGGTGCGGACAGGGCAATATAGAAAGTTGCTATCAAGTGGCAGTAGAAACGGTTCAGGCAATCAAACAATTCACACCATAAATAAGCAGGATATCATCAATTCTATATCAATTAAATACAGTGTCAGGCTCATTTAGCCTACTATTTGCCGTGCTTTCAATCGTCTTGCTTGCTTCTCCATTTTACAATTCTCAGCACCTTTTGAAGTTAAAAAGTAAAAGTTGAAAAGCCAACGTAACGACGTTATTCATAGCCTTTTTGGCTATATCAAGAATTTACAGACAAAAAAAGAGCCCACAGAGGAGGTGCTGTGGGCTGAGGAAAACTGATCGTGTAGATTGACTACAGGGCAGTGATGATGACTTATTATTATTGGTTTTCTTTGCTATTGTTTAACTAAGATTAGGGTAATAATGGAGAATTCAATGGATGCATATATTTGCTTACAACTTTAAGTGTACAACTGTTTTATTACCTTCGCTATCATAGCGCAAATAATTCTCATTTGGTTATTTCAGTTACATGACATTACGTTTCTCGATATTCTCATCCCTTGCTATGCGTTGAGCAATTGTTGCTGAACGAGGAATTTGGTTTAGCAAATTGCATGTGTTTACGACGTGTGATTGTGTTATAAAATAGATAGCGCTATCACTATTTCAGCAGTGGATAGTCAAGATTGATGTATTGAGATAAAAGTAATGGCTGTCTTTGAGTACGAGCAGTAAAACAATACATCAAGAGATGGCATGACGACGTGCTGGAAAAATGCTAAGCTATCCGCCATTATTATGTCTCTATTAAACTGGGTTTGCCATGACTGAGAATACGCAAGTGCATACGCAGGAGCCGTCAAGTACGCAAAATACCAAAAGTATTTTTAACTTGCCCAATAACCTTACTATCGCGCGTATCCTAATGATTCCGCTGTTTGTGGCGATTGCCTATTGGCCACCAGCCATGGGTATCGGAATGCCAGCCATTTCAGATAACGTGATTGCCCGAGTTGGCATGAGTGAATTCAGCGACAGCTTATTGCGGCACTTGTTACTGACTGGCGTGTTTATTATCGCGGCGATTACCGACTGGTTGGATGGCTACTTTGCGCGGAAGCTCAATGTTATGTCGGCGTTTGGGCGCTTTTTAGATCCCGTTGCGGACAAGCTCATGGTCGCCGCTGCGTTGATTATATTGGTTCAGTGGCATCCCAACATCATTATGGCGATAGCAGCGATTGTGATTATCTCGCGTGAAATCGCGGTATCAGCGCTGCGTGAGTGGATGGCAGAATTGGGTAAAAGTACCAGTGTCGCCGTGTCCTATGTCGGCAAGCTAAAAACGACCTTTCAGATGGTGGCTATCACAGTGTTACTGCTCAACTGGGAATCGCTTGAAATGATTGGCTATGTATTGATGGTCGCTGCTGTGATACTGACGTTGTGGTCTATGATGATTTATTTAAAAGCTGCTTGGCCATACCTAAAGCAAAGCGGTTAAGTTCATAACCTTAGTATCAAAAACATAAATGTTAGACAACAAAAAACGCCAGTCGCATTAGCCACTGGCGTTTTTGTTTTTGCTATTTTCTTTTAGATAACTATTTCTTATAGCGTCACTGAGTTGTTTTCACCCAAATTAGTCGCTTTTTTGCCGTCCATTACTGCAGCAGTTGTCATCTTAAACATATTGACGACTGAACTACCGCTAAGCCAGTATTCGGCACCATGTGGTACGACTTTGATTAGCTGTACGTTTGGATCTTCTTTACCTTGCTCGTAGAACGCATTATAAATTGGTGACCATAGCTCATCAAGTTTCTCTTGGTCTTCTACTAACTCTGCTTTACCGTTGATTGACACATAGTCTTTTGCATCTTGGCTGACATAGGCCAAGTTCACTTGTGGGTCTTTTTGGATATCGCTGACGGTTTCAGTGCTTTTATCACCAATGAACCAAATCTCTTTTGCGCCAATGCTCGTCTCGCTCGTTGTCATTGGGCAGGCATGTAAATGGCCTTCGTGAGTGCGAGTGGTCATCATGGCAAATTTCACTTCTTTTACCAGTGCTTGTACTTTATCAATATGGTCTTGTCTACTCATAGGAAATATCCTTTTCTTTATAGTGATTAAATAATAATAGTGATTAAATAATTGGTTGTTTATATATTAGTAATTTTTATTCTGCCTAGATACTTTCGACATAGTGAAAACAATCATCGTCCTAACAACTGGAACTAGAATACCGAGTTGTACCCATACATTTATATAGGCGACCAGTAATGCGATGTGAGTGTTTGTAAGGAGTATGAGGGTTAGGTAAAAAGTGTGACGCTGTGTATTTTTGCTGTCTGATTATCCAGTGCGAAGTTAAAAGGGTAGCGATTAGAGGTCAGCGTAAGCTCGCTATTCTGCAAATATTTGATAGCAGCAGAGCGCAACTTATCGGCAATTTATCTTGGTTTAGACCTGCTTATTACAGGGCTTCTTGTTATAATACGCAGACCATTTACTTAGCATGGCAGAGATGCCTTGATCTTACGGATTATGCCTTTATGATGACCATCGCCGGACAACCGTTTCTTACCGATTTTCAGACGCAGCAACTCATCAGTCAGTTTCAGCAAAAAACCGAGCTCAATGTCAGTCAAATAAGTACCCAGCAAGTGTATGTGCTATCACGCAAGCTCGAAGGTGATGAACATAAAAAGGCGTTAGACCTACTCGCTGTTGACAGTGCGACAGTGCTTGCCGACCCACAAGCTAATCAGATACAAGTCATTGTTGGTCCACGTTTTGGCACGATTTCGCCATGGGCAAGTAAAGCGACGGATATCTTTAATAACTGTGAAATTGAGCTTAACCGTGTCGAGCGTGTGGTTGTTTATACCCTAACAATCGATGGTGAAGCAGGCGAAAAACTACCAGTAGACGCTGAGCAATTATTGTTTGACCGTATGACTCAGAGCTTGGTCTATGATTTGAATGATTTGAACAAACTGTTTGATGATGAGCAGCCAGCATCATTGAATCATATTGACGTCATCGGACAAGGTCAGTCAGCGCTAGAGTCTGCCAATACCCAGTTTGGTTTTGCGTTATCAAGTGAAGACATTGATTATTTGATGAATGCTTATGTCAATGAACTAAAGCGTAATCCAACTGACGTTGAGCTGATGATGTTTGCACAGGCCAACTCAGAGCATTGCCGTCATAAGATTTTTAACGCTGAGTGGACAGTTGATGGCATTGTGGCGCCAAAGTCACTGTTCCAAATGATTAAGAATACTTACCAGTCGAATCCACAAGGTATCTTGTCTGCCTATAAAGACAACGCTGCTGTGATGGCAGGGTCTGACGGTATGCGTTTTTACCCAATCCCAACTGATGCGATGGATGCAAACTCTGCCCATCCTTATGACTTCCATCAAGAAGCAATCGATATTCTGATGAAAGTCGAAACGCATAACCATCCAACGGCTATCGCGCCGTATGCGGGTGCAGCGACAGGTGCTGGTGGTGAGATTCGTGATGAAGGCGCAACAGGTCGTGGCGGTAAGCCAAAAGCAGGTCTGACAGGCTTCCACGTATCACACCTACATATCCCAGAGCTCGCTGAAAAATGGGAGCAGTCAGGTCAGTTGAGCACTCAGGCTTATGGCACGCCAGACCGTATGGCAACCAGTCTGGAGATTATGACTGAAGCACCACTCGGTTCAGCCAACTTCTCAAACGAATTTGGTCGTCCTAATCTATGCGGTTATTTCCGTAGTTTCCAGCTTGATACCTCAGCGGCAAAAGACGGCAGCGAGATGCGCGGCTATCATAAGCCAATTATGCTGGCAGGTGGTTATGGCAATATTAAACGCAACCTCATTGAAAAAAATGCTATTCAACAAGGTGATTTGTTAATCGTCCTTGGTGGCCCTGCCATGCAGATTGGTCTGGGTGGTGGTGCAGCGTCTTCTGTTGATAGTGGTTCACTCGATGAAGGCTTGGACTTTGCTTCAGTTCAGCGTGACAATGCTGAAATGGAACGTCGTTGCCAAGAAGTGATGGATCGCTGCTGGGCACTAGCCGGCAATGATGTCGATGCGAGCAACAATGGCAAAGACGGCAACCCTATCGTGTCATTGCATGATGTGGGCGCGGGCGGTATCTCTAATGCAATGCCAGAATTGGTTAATGACCATGAGATGGGCGCGGTACTAAACCTGCGTAAAATTCCATCGTTAGAAGCTGGCATGTCACCAATGGCCATTTGGTCAAACGAAGCGCAAGAGCGTTATGTCCTCGCGATTCGCCCAGAAAGCGAAGCCCAGTTCGATGCGATCTGTGCGCGTGAGCGTTGCCCGTATGCCATCTTGGGATCAGCCACGGATGTGCGTCAGCTAGTCGTTGATGATACCTTGCTCGCTGAGCAGCCTGTTGATATGCCGATGCAAGTATTGCTAGGTGGCACACCGAAGATGAAGCGTAGCTTTGAGCGTCAAGAGAGCAGCTTGCCTGAATTAGATTTAGGTGAAGTCAATCTAGCTGAGTCTATCAAAGACGTCTTGCGTCACCCAACGGTCGCTAGCAAATCATTCTTGATCAGCATTGGTGACCGCTCTATCACTGGTATGGTCGTGCGCGATCAGTATGTTGGTCGCTATCAAGTGCCAGTATCAGATTGTGCGGTGACAGCGTCAGGCTTGATTGCACTAGATGGTCAGGTGATGAGCGGTGAAGCGATGAGTATCGGTGAACGTACACCAGTTGCGCTAATCAGTCCACAAGCCTCAGCACGCCTTGCAATTGGCGAAGCGATTACCAACATCGCTGGTGCGCGCATTGCTCAGTTGTCTGATATCACGATGTCAGCGAACTGGATGGCCGCCTGTGGTGATGATGCAGAAGACGCAGCTTTGTTTGACGCTGTCTATACAGTTGGTGAAGAGCTGTGCCCAGCACTGGGTATCGCGATTCCAGTCGGTAAAGACTCGCTATCGATGCGTGCCAACTGGACTGACAACGACAACGGCGATAGCCAAGATAAATCAGTCGTATCACCAATGAGCCTTGTGATTACTGCCTTTGCCCCTGTGGTTGACGTGGCAAAAACGCTAACCCCTGAGCTAATCAATGGCGATAGCGCGTTCTATCGTATTGATTTGTCTAAAGGTAAGCTACGTCTAGGCGGTTCAATCCTTGCGCAAACGCTTAGCCAATTGGGTAACGATTGCCCAGATTTAGCACAGCCGAGCGACTTGGTCGACTTCTTTAACTTTGTCCAAGCGGGCAATACACAAGGCGTCATCAGCGCCTATCACGATATCGGTGATGGTGGTCTACTAGCGACTATTGCTGAAATGCAGTTCACCAGTCGTCAAGGCATCAAACTGTCATTGACCGATGATAACTTACTCGGTCAACTGTTTAGTGAAGAGCTGGGCGCGGTCATCCAAGTATTGCCAGAAAACGTTGCTACTTTGATGGAGCTAGCAGATCAGCATAACGTGAGCGACATGCTAAGCCTCGTTGGACAAAGCTCTGAAGAAGACAGCTTACTAATCCAAACGCCAACGCTCATGGGTGATGACACTCTACGCTTTAGCCGTGCTGAATTACAGCAAGCATGGACGCAGGTCAGCTATCAAATCGCGCGTCGTCGTGATAACCCAGCGTGCGTACAGCAAGAGTATGACTTGATTGCTGATGCGAGCCATAAAGGCCTAATCGCTGCGCCGAACTTTGATCTGAATCAAAAAGTTGAAGAACCATATTTAGCCAGTCGCGAGAATAAACCAAGAGTCGCTATCTTACGTGAGCAAGGCGTCAACGGTCAGACAGAGATGGCAGCAGGCTTTACCCAAGCTGGCTTTGAAGCGGTCGATGTACACATGAGCGATCTACTGAATGGTCGCATCAATCTGCGTGACTTCGACGGTCTGGTCGCTTGTGGTGGCTTTAGTTATGGTGATGTACTCGGCGCTGGCTCAGGCTGGGCGAACTCTATCTTGTTCCATGACGAGCTACGCATGCAGTTTGTCCGCTTCTTTGCCCGTCCTGATACCTTCTCACTAGGTGTCTGTAACGGTTGTCAGATGATGGCTCAGTTAAAAGACCTTATTCCAGGTGCAGATAACTTCCCACGCTTCATCGCCAACCAATCGGCTCGTTTTGAAGCGCGTACGGTCAACGTAAAAGTCGAGCGTACCAAGTCTATCTTGTTCAAAGGCATGCAAGACAGCATCTTGCCAATCGCTGTAGCGCATGGTGAAGGCTATGCCACACTAGACAACAACGAAATCGACGGTATGGCAAAACACGGTCAGCTTGCGATGCGTTATGTCGATAGCCAAGGTCATCCAACTGAGACGTATCCGCTCAATCCAAACGGTTCTGTCGGCGGTGTCACGGGTCTGTGTAGCACTGATGGTCGCGTCACTATCATGATGCCGCATCCTGAGCGTAACCTAAAAGCCTATAACCACAGCTGGAAACCAGAAGAGTGGGATGAGGACGGCGCGTGGATGCGTATGTTCCGTAACGCTCGTGCTTGGTTGCGTTAATATTTGCCAATACAGTTTGAGTTGTTTTAGATAATAAAAAAGGTGGGCTTAGGCTCACCTTTTTTGTGTTTGAGGTTTGAGTTTTTGGAAGTAAAGGTTAGCGCTTATATCGTTTTTCAAGAATATAAATAATGAGACCCATGCTAAAATTGCGGTCGACAAAGATTAGAATTAAGCAAAATAAGGAATCAGAAAATGTCAGGAATTACAGATATCAATGAGCTATTGGGTTCTATGCAGCCAGCATTGGTCGATGAGTTATTTGTGTTTTGTACTGTAAAAGGACAGCTAGCGGAATACGTAAAATTAGCGCCACTAGCAACGTTTGTGGAGCCAGAAGGGCTGACTCTGGTTTTGACAAAAGACAACGCTGATGAGGCAGGTTTGCAGTACGAAGGCGTATTTCGGCAAATCACTCTAACGGTGCATTCAAGCCTAGAAGCGGTAGGTCTAACCGCAGCTGTGTCAACCAAACTGACCTCAAAAGGTATCAGTGCCAATGTGATCGCTGCCTATTATCATGACCATATATTTGTGTCGGACGATAAGGCGGAGCAGGCGCTATCTGCGTTAAAAGAGCTGAGTAATATATGATGTTTTTTGACGCTTCTAGTTGCATCGTTAAGACTTACTAAGTTAGTTTAGAATATTGTGTTAGATAGCTGTTTTTTAAAATAAGAAGGTGAGCGTGAAGCTCACCTTTTTTGTGTTTGGGGTTTTGGTTTTGGGTGTGTTTAAAAGTAGAGAGTTATTCCTGAAAAGTTTTAAAAAATTGCACTGTAATTTTAGCTTCGCAAGTGAAGTTTTCTTGAAGTGAATTTTATATCTGGCTCCTATCTAAGCTTCCGAGATAAAATATATATGTTATAGTAATGTTAGTAGCTCTACTATGTACTGACTAATTTTATTAAATGTATCTTATCAGAAAATATAATTTGTTAATTATTACTTCAATTTGTAGAACTCAAAGTTATGTATTGGATGTGTTATCATACGAACACCTGTGATATAATATACAGCTTTTTTGAAAATAGTGAAGAGCTGATTATTTTCTAAAACTAACATTACAGTACATTTTTAAATGTATTTTCTAAAAAATAGCATGCATTGACTAGTATGTTTTTCCACACTTGAGCTCATCAACATTCCTTTTTCTATATTTGAAAACAACCAGTAACTTACGTAAGGAGGTTATTATGAGATATTCAGCTATTGCTATTGCAAATGCTTTTATTGAACAATCTAATAATGGGAAAACTAATAACTTAACTCCAATGAAGTTACAAAAGTTAATGTTTTTTGCTCAATCATGGTACTTAAAATCAAACCATAGTGCTCTATTTGATGGATATTTTGAGCGATGGCAGTACGGCCCTGTTTTGCCTGAAATTTACCATGAGTTTAAAAGTTTTGGTGCTAAAAGTATTAACGAGTTTGGCTCCAGCATGTGGTCTGAATATCAGACAGTAGATTCAAATGATTACCAAGTAACCGAATTTCTAGAGCAGATAATTAATGCTTATGGTGACTATAGTGGTACTCAATTATCTTGGATGACACATCAGCCAGAAACTGCATGGTCAAAAGGGAAGGTGGGCACTCTCATCAACTTTCAAGAAATGACTGAAGGGAAAGTGTGATAGGGTGAATATTGCCTTAGATATAAAAACAACTTTTAAAAATATTGAAGAGAGTAGCGTTAATCAAGAAACGCCACTCTCTTTTTCCATTTCTAACGGTGCTATTACAAAATCTGGCAATATCATACGTTCCTACATGGAAGAATTAAAGTTAATTGGTATAAAAACTATAAGAGAAGAAGAGTTTAGAGAAGCACTGCTTGTACTTAAACAGCACCGAGAAAACCATATTCCACATCTAAAAATTTTTTCTTCTTTATTAGACAGTAAGTTGAAACGTTTGCAAATTTTTGAAAAAAGTATTGTTTCCTCTCGTTCAAAAAGATTAGAGTCTATAGCTAACAAGTTAGTAAGACAGCCAACAATGAGATTAGCGCAAATGGACGATCTAGTCGGTATAAGAGTTACTTTACCTAATATAGAGGTTTTAAATCAATTTTTAGCTAACAATAGCAATTGCGAAATAATCAATGCTGACTGCGTTTTTGAGGACTTTCACACTACAAATTATATTCTAGAACCGAAGTCTGATGGCTATAGAGGAATACATCAAATATTCAAATGTAAAACTAATGGAAATAATTACATTAGATTAGAATTGCAAATACGGACTAAAATCCAGCATGAGTGGGCGACGGTTGTAGAAATACTTGGGTCTTTAAAGCATGTTTCATTTAAATCAGGCCAAGGAGACGAAAATTATTTACAATTCCTCCAATTATCCAGTGTTCTATTTTCAATAGAAGAAGGTACTCCCACTGTTGCTGTCTATGCAGAGCTAACTCCAGCACAAGTATGTGCTAGGTTAAATAAATTAGATAAAGAATTACAGGTTATTGAAATGTTAAGGGGTATTAATTCCATACCTTCACCTAAGAAAAATATTGAAGCAAAGTATTATCTAATACAGTTAGATTTACATACTCGTGAGACAATAATTTTGCCATATAACGATGAACATGATGCTAATGAAGATTATGTGCGATTAGAGCAGACCTATCAAGGAAGTGAGATGTTTGATGTTGTGCTTGTGTCTGTAGATGAGGTTAATAACATTAAAGAAGCCTATCCGAACTATTTTCTAGATAGCAATGATTTTATCAGTAGATATACTGGATTGTTAATGAAATATTCATAATTTTGGTGAGTTATGTTTTGATATTACTATCTACAATAGTTTGATGAAAAACTATACTCTATAGTGATTGCCTTATCACTTACCCTCAAAACCCTTCCGAGCCTCAGCAATCAATTCATGAATCTTAGCACTTTCCTTTAACACACAAGCATCATAAGCAGAAAGTGGCTCAGACTCTTGTTCTTTTTCCTGATCTTGCTTGGCTTTTTCTGCTAAATACTTTTCAAGTTTATAGGCTTCAGAATCGCCCATAGTTAATCCTCCGTATAATTTTTACCCTATAAAAAACGGCACTGAAATCAGTGCCGTTTTATCAGTCGTGATAATGTAAACCCTAACCACGACTCATCAACTACTGATGCGCTACGTTATCAATCCCAGCTTAAAATCACCTTACCGCATTGCCCACTTTCCATGATATCAAAGCCTTCTTGAAAGTCATCAATGTGCATGCGATGGGTAATGATAGGCGATAGATCAATACCGCTGATCAGCATTTGCTCCATCTGATACCACGTCTCCCACATCTCACGGCCATAAATACCTTTTAGGGTTAACGCCTTAAAGATAATCTTGCTCCAATCCACCGTGGTGGTGTTAGGCAAAATGCCCAAGAGCGCAATTTTAGAGCCGTTATACATATTGCTAATCATCGAATCAAAGGCCTGAGGCGAGCCTGACATCTCAAGCCCAATATCAAAGCCGTGCATTTTTAACTCAGCAATAGCGCCTTCGATGGTTTCACCTTTGGCTGGGTTGATGGTCATCGTCGCGCCCATCTTTTTGGCAAGCTCTAGGCGATAATCGCTGATATCACTGACCACAATATTACGCGCCCCTGCGAAGCGGCAAATCGCCGTTGCCATTGAGCCAATCAGCCCCGCACCCGTAACCAGTACATCTTCACCAAGGACAGGAAATGAAAGGGCAGTATGAGTAGCGTTGCCAAAGGGGTCCATAATGGCTGCCATCTCATCGCTGATACGCTCATCGAGTTTGATGACATTATCGGCAGGTATCACCAAATATTCGGCAAACGCGCCATCGCGATCAACGCCCACGCCGATGGTGTTTTCGCACACATGTAGCTTACCACGGCGGCAGTTTCGGCAATGCCCGCAAGCGATGTGTCCTTCGCCAGTGACTCGATCACCCACTTCAAAATGCTTCACGCCATCGCCCATTTCGCTAATGATACCGACGTATTCGTGTCCGATGATCATCGGCGTCTTGATGGTTCTTTCTGACCACTCATCCCATTTGTAAATGTGCAAATCTGTCCCGCAAATGGCGGTTTTTTTAATTTTAATTTTAACGTCATTGATGCCAACAGTAGGTTCTGGCATGTCTTGCATCCAGATGCCTTTTTTGGCATGGGCTTTAACCAGTGCTTTCATACTTTTCTCTTATTTAACGGTGTTGTACTTAATGGTTGAATCTAGCGAGTGAATACCGAACAAATACCGAACGACGCTTAATCAATCACCTTCATTTGCTTAGCAACTTTGATAAAGGCGGCGATACACTGGTCGAGCTGCTCGCGAGTATGAGCGGCAGAGAGCTGGACGCGGATGCGAGCCTCGTCTTTGGGTACGACAGGGTAGAAGAAGCCAATCACATAAATGCCTTCTTTCAGCAGTGCGTCTGCCATTTGCTGGGAGACATTGGCGTCATAAAGCATGACCGCACAAATTGCCGATGCGGTGGGCTTGATATCGAAGCCTGCATCTTGCATTTTCTTCACAAAATAGGTGGTATTTTCATGCAATTGGTCTTGTAGGGTATTGTCTTGTGATAGCATTTCAAACGCTTTTACCCCAGCGGCAGCTACCATAGGAGGAATGGAGTTTGAAAACAGATACGGGCGTGAGCGTTGACGCAGCATCTCAACGATTTCTTTTTTACCCGTGGTAAAGCCGCCAATAGCACCGCCAAAGGCCTTGCCCAAGGTACCAGTGATCAGCTCAATATCACCACGTAGATCAAACAATTCAGTCACGCCGCCACCCGTGTGACCGACCACGCCTGCTGAATGCGACTCGTCAATCATCACCATGGCATCATATTTTTGTGCCAACGCATAAATCTCATCCATTGGCGCCACATTACCATCCATTGAAAACACACCATCGGTGACAATCAAACGAAAACGCTGAGCTTGCGCCGCTTGCAATTGCGTCTCCAAATCCTGCATATCTGCATTAGCATAACGATAACGCGCCGCTTTACATAGGCGCACACCGTCGATGATTGAGGCATGATTTAACGAATCAGAAATAATGGCATCTTCGCTAGTTAGCAGTGGCTCAAAGGCACCGCCATTGGCATCGAAACAGGCCGCATAAAGAATCGTATCTTCAGTATTAAAAAACTTAGAAATTGCCGCTTCTAATTGCTTATGCAAATCTTGCGTACCACAAATAAACCGCACCGATGACATGCCATAACCTGAGTTTTCGATGGCTTCCATAGCCGCCTTTTTAATCTCAGGATGGTCAGACAGTCCAAGGTAGTTATTGGCACAGAAGTTAAGCATCTCACGACCATCGGCGATCTTGATGAGCGCATCTTGCGGAGAGGTGATCACGCGCTCGTTTTTATACAGTCCTGCTGCGCGTATGTCGCTGATTTCTTGTTGTAGGTGTTTCTGAAAGTCTTGATACATAAAGATTCCTTTTTTAATATTATTAGCTTTTGTATTGATAATGCAGATATTAGGACTGCTGATAGAACCAAACTGTAGTCATTTTAAAATAAAATTGATACGCCAATATTGCCGTGCTACTGGTATAAATTTTACTTGCTTGCTGTGTCTACGCTGACAGAGGCTGCATAAAATATATCCCAGCATCACCGCATCGAGTGTGAAGTGAATAAACTATTTGCTTATTAATACGGGTTAAGCACAGATGTCTAAATATTGACGCACGACATTATCCATGCCTTGCTCCAGTGATTCAATCGTAAAGGCGTGACCAATTGACACTTCAGCGATATCACTGAGGTCGAGCAGATCAGCCAAATTATCCAAATTCAAATCATGACCAGCATTGACGCGGATACCGTTTTGATTGGCTAGATTAATACAGTCGCTAAAGCGTTGCTTGACCTCATCAAAATCAATATTGTCATCGCTCTTACCATTACTGTAAGCGCGCGCCCATTCTTCGGTATACATCTCGATCGTCTGTACATCGCTCTCGATGACTGCTTTGATTTGTTCGATATCAGGGTCGATGAATACCGCACAGCGCGTACCGAACGCTTCCAGCTCTTTGCTTAACGTGGATAAAAGCTCATGATGTTTAATGATATCAAAGCCATGATCAGAGGTCAGCTGATCGTCACTGTCTGGCACGAGCGTACATTGATGCGGCTTTACCTCACGGATAATTTTTAAAAACTGCTCGTTCGGATTACCTTCGATATTGAACTCAATCTCTGGATAATCCTTTAAGAATGCACTGATATCATAGACGTCTTGGTATCTGATATGACGCTCATCGGGTCTTGGGTGTACGGTAAAGCCTTTGACCCCTAGATCAATCAGCTTCTTCACAAAATACAACAGGTTAGGGTAGTCAGTACCGCGAGAGTTACGGATTAAAGCCAATTTATTCAAATTTACGCTAAACAATGTGCTCATAGCATTTCCTTTTTCATTGTTGTTATGGATAGATTTTTGGTTGTTAATGGCTAATAAAAATCGTTGGTATCAGCATACTTCTTATTCAATGCCTTTAAAATAGCATAAGTCTCTAAATCTACTTCGCCCGTTGGATTCAGAGGTCGAAAGTGTAGCTGAAACGCATAGACTACATCGCGACTGGCTTTGTCCCATTCGTCGCTATTATTGATCTGATAGCCATAATCTCGAAATTGCTGCTTGATCTCAGGTATCGTGGCCGCTGCAAATGTGTCTATATCCATAAAAGCAAGCTTATCAGCGTCATCATACCAAGCGCCGATACCGTATTGCTTATACAGCTGCTGCCAAGGGAACTTGGCACCGGGGTCTATTTTACGTGAGGTTGCCATATCAGAATGACCGATGATATTCTTTGGTGAGATGCCATATCTGGCGGTGATATCTTGCACCAGCTCCGCGACTTTTTTAATCTGTAACTCATCAAAAGCCACATAATGCTCATAAGGATGATACGTTAACTTGCCGTCTTTTAGTGCATTTTGATACTCAGACGCAATGCCTGTATTGACGATTTCTATGCCGATAGAGGTATCGTTCAAGATGGTCCGTCCTGCAAAACTGCCATCACCTGCATGCCAAGCTCGTTCATTTTCTGGTACTAAATTATAAATTTTATCATCGTCATTATCTAACACTAGATAGTGGGCACTGACCTTGCCTGTGGTCAGTGTGTTGATAGATCGGTCATTGTCTGAAACCGTATAGTGCAGCACAATGGTTTTGATACGTTCGCTTTTGCCAGTGGCTTGGTAGGTTTTACTATCCACGATGTAGCTCTTGGTGGTCGCGACTGGGGAGGTCGTGGTCACGCAGCCAATCAGCGGTAGTGTTAGGCCAAATGCTAAAAATATGTTTTTTACCATGAAATGCTCTGTAAGGGGAGGGTAGATAAGATGTTTGAGATAATAGTTTTTCGTGTTTCGCCTACTTATAATTTGCTTTGCTCAATAGCATTAATAATCTCATTACCTAGATTACGAGTATTTTTTTGGTTACCACTACCATTATCAAGCTTAATATTGAACTGATTAGAAAGATATCTTAGAACGGGCTTAGCACTGACTACAGTACTATTTTTACTTATAAGGATTGTTGAGTCTTCGAGTTGAATAATTTCATAATCTTCAATTTGGACTTTTCTTTTTTCTGGACTATTTGAAGTTAGAAGTTTTTCGATTTCATAACCAAGTGTGTCAGTAGAAAATTCAATAAACTCTTCGATATTCACTTTACCCCATTGGCTTGATACGACATACTGAGAACCATCACCCGTTCTCAAAATATCACTATCATTCAAGAAATATCTAGCCCTACCCTTAGCTCTAGCATGATCTTGAGCTGCCTTTAAATTTTCTACAATCGGTTGAGAGTGAGCAATATTATCAAAATCATTGATTAGTGCATCAATAGATTGATTTCTATGTTGGTTAAAATGATATTTAATAATTTCTAGTGCAAGTCTACCTTTACCTAATTCCATATCATTAAATCGGTACTTTGAATAATCTCGTGAGCTGTCTTTACGAATATCTCTTTTTTCCTCTAGTTTACGTCTTACCTTGATTTGATAGTCTTCTGCTTCAGGTAAAGGAATGATCTGCTGAATATCGATCAGTATTTTTCCGTTATCGTTGTAGGGCTGTATCTTCATACAAGTAATGTCTAAATTACGTTCATTCAGCCAAATGACGGAAGTCGTTAACTCGGCAGAAAAATCTTGTGAGACTAAGATAGTTTTAACATCTTCTGCAAAACCTGATTCATCAATGTTAACCTCAACAAAGTCTTCAATTTCATCCTGTGTTTCTTCTAGAGAGTAGTTAGGATAACCATTTTGTTTTTTGTATTTGCGGAATACTTCTATAGCATCCTCAAATGTCATAGTAGAAATCATAGAGGCATAACGCAAAGCTTGCAGCTCCATATGATCGCCTGTATCAGTTCTTTTCAACTCAATAACGACTAAATTGGCTTGCTTATCGATCGCTAGCAAATCAATTCTTTTTCTTGAGCCTTGCCAGTCAGAGAACTCCTCTGCTATAACCATACAATCAGGAGCGATAATATTAATATTATTTTTAAAAGCTTCTTGTAAATCATCTCGTTCAAAAATAGATTCAATTACAAAGCTAGTAGGCGTGATTGCTAATAGCTGTTTATCCTCTAAGGAATAAATACTCATATTAATATTCTCATTATTTAACTAATAGTAGTGACATAGCGTTATTAGAACTTATAGCACTCAATCTTTCCGAATCTTCTTAGCCAATACCTTTTTCCAACTCTCCTCCAAACACTCAATCGCGAGCCACGGCTCAATCACCTCAGCATCGTATTTCTCTTTTGAGTTTGCCAATTGCCACAGTGTCTCAAGTGTTGCGAACGGATAGGGGCGTTCTATCAAGTAAACTGGCAAATCCGCATTAATTAGACCGTCTGTCACGACTTGGAAGTACCAGCCAGAGATACCTTGTTTGCTGACCCATGCTGCGATATTTGGCACTTTAGTAAATTGTCCGATTTGATCATTGATTTTGTAGCAGGGGCGTCGCGGTTGGACGATACGTAGCTGAACGCAATCGCCATCATTACTATTGTCTTGACCGTTCTCAAAATGCCCACCGTACTGATAAACGTCACCAATGCAAACCGTAGACTCAGTCATTTCCGGTAGACCATTGACGGCTTCGGTCGTGAGGTTTTCGCCCAATGTACCGACGCGCACTTTTAGACCAAACTCTGTATTGATATGCTCATAAGTTGCAGGTGCTAGTTGATGCACGGCTTTTAGCGGGCCACCATGATGCTTGCGATCGGCTTGCTCATCAGTGGTTAAGCCCATAAAGTTAACGGCGACAGAAGATTTGATAGGTGCTTTATCAATGGCGCTCATTTCTTCACGGGTGAATGGCATGGACTTGCCAGCACGCACACAGGTTAGGGTGGCAATATGTAGCGGCAAGTCTTGGTTAAAGTCTTGTTTGCTTTGTGCCGTTGCTGGTAACGTAGATATCATCGGTTCTGTGCTCATAAGCCGCTCTGATGGTTGGTTGTTTTTGAGGCAGTAATGCTGACTGGTTGCTGATATCTTAGCGTAATCTTTAACCATTTTCAGAATATTTATTAGGCACAGAGCCGCTTATTTTTACATAAAAAAAGACCAGAATAATCATCTGGTCTTTTTGGTAATACGTTTTTCAATGTTGAATGATTGTCGTAATCAACACTCTTATTTGTTTTTGTTACGACGACCGGCCGTTTTCTTCTCACGTGGCACAGCGACCAGCTCAGCCAACTGCTCAGGTGATGACCATAGGCCTTCTAAGTCATAAAACTCGCGTGCTTGTGGTGTCATCATATGGACGACAACAGCGCCCAAATCGATCAACGTCCAGTCAGAGTCGATACCGCCTTCACGGCCAAGTGGCATAAAGCCCGCTTGCTTAGCTTCAGCACCAACGCTGTCAGCCATTGCGCGTACATGGCGCTTAGAGGTACCGTCAGCGATCACGATGCGCTCCATCACGTCTGTCAAATCTTCTACATTCATTACAGTGATGTTCTTCGCTTTCATATCGTCTAGCGCAGTTTCTACAACGGTTAAGCATTCTTTTAAGCGTTCTTCAGTCATGGTGTTGGTCATAAAATTTAATCTCTTGAATCGTAAATATTAAAATAAATAGGTTAATTGTCAATTTGCCATCTCGCACTGACCAGATAGAGGCAGTGACGTATAGAGATATAATAGGCAAAAAACAAAGATAAGACAATTTTAACGGAATTGAGCAGCAGAATATAGCTGATGGGCAATAATATATTGATAAATAGCAGGATTTAGCCATTTAGCGAATGGATTGGATTCAGTATTGCCAATGATATCATTTATTGACGGGATAGATGTGATTTGCGCTTCGGCTGAAGGCATTATATTTGGTTGATTGCCCAGTTTTTGTAGCTGCTGGCGTATTTGAGTGCTCGATATGGCCGATATAGGACGCGGGTCTATATAGATGCGACCTTGATGAGGATTTTTCAAGACGCCACTATCTGCTTGAGTTTGAGTGGGTGTGGGTAGCGCGACCAGTTCAGCAGGAGAGTCGGTTGTTTTGTTTTGCATTTCAATAGGTAACTGGGCGTGCAGCTGGGTTTGTAGATTAGCTAACGTCTGCATCGCTGGTTTTTTATCAGCAAGATGTGTATTGATGTCAAAAAGATGGTCATCACTGTCAGAAAAGCCACCACGGTTAAAAACCCAGAGGTCGACATAATCCGTCAGCTTGAGTCCGTCTTTCCATTTATCTAAGCTCCGTGCACTGTCCATCCCCATAATAAATATCAAGCTGTCATGCGGATAGCGCTGCCGTAACGTGCGGACGCTATCGATAGTATAGACGGGCGGTGCTTGCCACAGCTCCAGCTCATCAATCTGTAATGGGGTATTAAGTGTTGCGAGCTTTAGCATTGCCAGACGGTGCTTAGGGTTGGTGCTTTCATTTTTAAAAGGCGAGCGGGCATTGGGCAGTAAGGACACATGCAGTGCGCGCTGTTGCTGCTTCGCTATTGGCAATAAATGCTGGTAGACGTACATCGCCATTTGCAGATGACCCTTGTGTACGGGATCAAATGAGCCACCCAAGTAGGCACGAATGGCAGGGGCAGTATTTTCTGCAAGGCGGTCATTGGTAAGGTTTGGCATAAATAAACGGGTCAAATGGTCAGTAAAAAAACGTTATGATGGATTAAAAATAGTCGATACTAAATAAAATAGATACACGACATTATAATGCGTGACTGGTACAAATTTTTCTTGCTTGCTGTGCCTACGCAGACAGAGGCTACAAAAAATTTATATCAGTCACACTGTCTATTTTTTATATTGACCTGACTATAGCGCTATTGTAGTGGGCAACGGAGCGTCTGTCATTAAAATGGCAATAAAAAGCCGACCATCATAGTGACAGTCGGCTGTGTTATATACTGCTAATCATTAAAATTTTAATCAGAAAACCGTGTGATGCTTAAATCAAGTCGCTTAAATTAAGTCGCTATGGGCTTGGATAGCAGTTAGCGCGATGGTATAGATAATATCATCGACCAAGGCACCACGTGATAGATCGTTTACTGGTTTATTTAAGCCTTGTAGCATCGGCCCAACACTGATGACGTTGGCGCTACGTTGTACTGCTTTATAAGTGGTATTGCCCGTATTAAGATCTGGGAAGATAAAGACATTGGCTTGTCCCGCGACAGGTGAGTCTGGTGCTTTTTGCTTGCCGACACTCATGACAGAGGCCGCGTCGTACTGTAGTGGGCCGTCGACTTTTAGATTTGGCGCACGCTCGCGGACGATTTGAGTCGCACGGGCGACTTTTTCGACATCCGCGCCTGTGCCTGATGAGCCAGTCGAGTAGCTGATCATCGCGACTTTTGGATCGATACCAAAGGCTGCGGCAGACTGAGCCGACTGGATAGCAATCTCTGCCAGCTCTTCAGCATTGGGATCAGGGTTGATCGCACAGTCACCATAGACCACCACTTGCTCAGGCAATAGCATAAAAAAGACTGACGATACTAAGGAATACTGCGGCGCGGTTTTGATTAACTGAAATGCTGGGCGTACCGTATTGGCAGTCGTATGAATCGCACCTGAAACCAGACCGTCGACTTCATCTAACTGAAGCATAATGGTACCCAAGTACACGGTGTCCTTTAGGTATTCGGCAGCGACATCTTCGGATGTTTTACCCTTGCGGCGCTCAACGATGGCGGCGATATATTTGCTCATGTCGAGGCTGTCAGGGTCGATGATTTCTAGACCTTCAGGCAGCGTCAAATCACGGTTTTTGGCGACTTGCTCGACATCGCTACGCTTGGCAAGCAGTACACAGTTAGCGATGCCACGGCTTTGGCAGATGCAGGCAGCTTCTACAGTACGTGGTTCAGAACCTTCTGGTAGCACGATGCGTTTTTTGGCTTGCTGGGATTTTTTGACCAACTGATGGCGAAATGCAGAAGGTGACAAGCGCGGCTCATGATTGCGGCTAAAGTATTCCTTAATCCAGCTTAGATCCAAGTGCGCAGCCACATAACGAGCCACTTCTTCAGCGCGATCAATATCATCGCTTGGAATCTCAGAGCTCATGTGTACAAGGCTCTGTACCGTCTCATAGCTGTCGCTTTCGACACTCATGACAGGGATGCCAGTTTTGAGCGCTGAATGCCAAAGCTCTGTAACCGTCGGGCTGGGTGTGATACCGCCAGTCAATACCAAGCCTGCCAGTGGAATCCCATTGATACAGGCCAATCCAGCGGCCAGCAGCAAGTCATCACGATCACCCGGCACCACGATTAAGGTGCCACGCTTAAAGACTTCATTGACGCGTGACACTGAGCGCGCCGTTAGGCTGATACGGTTGATGCGACGTGTTTTAGCTTCCCCAACATTTAGCCATGTGGCATCAAGCTCTGTAGCAATATCCCATGTACGCGGCACAGATAGTGAGTCACTAAAGGGTACCACACCGATAAGGCGAAACGCTTCGGTATTGAACGAAGGCGATAAGCGCTGAACCTCTTGCATAAAGTTCGGGTCCAAGCTGACGACGGCTTCCCCAGGTGCGACAGGTTGATTGTCAAAAGTGTTGGGCACATCTTGCACACGCATCAAAATCACGCCTAACGTACGCGAATCGATGACACCACCGAACTCACGGGCGTGCACATCCAGTTTGTCTGCTAAATAGGCAGGTTTGCTGATGTCAGCGGTACTGACAAATATAATCTTGGCATCCAAAGCGTGAGCGATTGCTCGGTTGATTTGTGAGGCATAAGAGGTCTCGGTGGTCGGTACCAAACCTTCGCAGATGACCACATCATAATCATCGCCGAGCGTATGATAATTGCCGACGACTTCTTCCATTAAATCATCGAGGTTGTCATCGCCGATCATGCGCTCGACGTGCTGACGGCTGATAGATTTGGGTGGCTTTAGACCAAAGGCATGCATGGCCAACGCACTTGAGCTGTCCAAGCTGTGTTGTTTATCAAGGGTGTCATCTTGCAAAAACGGCTTCATAAAGCCCGCTTTTATACCGTTATAGTCAAACGCCCGAATCAATCCAAGCGCAGCCGATGTCACACCGATACCGCGACTGATGGGAACAAGTAAAATGGTTTGCATAAGGTTTCCTACGATTTATTTTGTTTTAGACTTCGATTTATTATTGGCAGCATAAAAAATACTGAGCGTTTTATTCTATGTTTTTTATAACCATCAAGAATGATAAACGCTGAGTATAATATCTAAATAGGCTTATACCAAATTCAAGGCCTGACGCGTCTCTTGCGCGATACGGTATTCTTCATCCGTTGGTACGACCCACAGCTCAATACTACTGTCATCTGCATGGAAGCTGCCTTCTTTACCACGGGATAAATCCGCGTTTTTGTCCGCATCTATTTTGATACCAAAATGACGCATCACTGCTAAGATGCTGGCACGCGTGGTCACTGAGTTTTCACCGATACCACCGGTAAAGACGATACCAGTAAACTCCGGTAGCGCACAGCTCAAGCTGGCAAGGTATTTACCAGCGCGGTAGCAGAACATCTCGATCGCAAGTTGCGCGTCTTTATGACCTTCACTGGCTGCTTGCTCGATAGTACGCAAATCGTTAGATAAGCCTGATATGCCCAGCAGTCCACTGTCACTATTGAGCATTTTATCAGTCTCTTCTAGGCTTATACCGAGTTGACGCTTTAGATGCATGTGCAAGCTAGGATCGACATCACCGCTACGCGTACCCATCATCAGACCTTCGAGTGGGGTCAGACCCATACTGGTATCGAGACTCTTGCCATCGTATACGGCAGCCACCGAGCAGCCATTACCGAGATGTGCTGTTAGCCAACCATGTGGCCCTTTAGACTCCGTGATTTGGCTGGTACGCTCTGAGACATAGGCATGAGAGGTGCCATGAAAACCATAACGACGGATTTTGTGTTCTTCGTACAGGTACTTTGGCAGGGCATAACGAAACGCAACGGGCGGCATCGTTTGGTGAAAGGCGGTATCAAACACCACAACTTGCGGCATATCAGGATAAATGGCTTGCACCGCTTCGATACCCAACGCATTGGCAGGATTGTGTAGTGGTGCCAGTATCTTGAGGCGTTTGACTTCTGCGAGTGCATGATCGTCGACTCGCACAGCTGCTGAGTATTCACGGCCACCATGTACCACGCGATGACCGACCGCGATGAAATGGTACTGCTCTAATAGCTCAAGGATTTTTTGTAGCGCCAATTTATGACGACCACCCGGGATAGAGATTTCGAGTTTTTCGCCATTTAGAGTGGTGTGTTTGATACGGGCAGTATCCAGACCTAAGTTTTCGGCAAGACCAGTAATACGAGTAGAGTTGTCATCACTAATCAATGCGTATTTGATAGAAGAAGAGCCACAATTAAGGACTAAAGTAGGACTGGTCAGGGTTGATGTGTCAGAGTTTTTATCATCAAAAGTGGTGGTCAGGCTGGCGCTCATACTCTATCCTTAGATTATATTTTATAAGTGTTGAATCATTATAGATTAACACGGGTTAAATAAACAAAAACCAGCCGTATTCATGCTGACATCCGTCAAACAAAAATAGGGCTGATTTTGGTCATTCTTGCACGGCCATACTTGTCGAGTGTCGATGAGGCGCTTGCTAGCGCGCTCGTCACAGCTGCAAGGTCGGGCTATAATGTAACATATTTTTTTGCTTATACCACGACCACGATAAGGTTTAAATTCAGTACTTAGCGTGTAATAAATACAACTGTGCACCGAGTATCATTGGGGTTTAATAGCTGCTAAAGCACTAAAACCATGAGCAATATAAATTGTAAGAAAGTTTGTCAAAAAGCTGCCAAATCGCTATTTGCTAACTAAAATGGTGCTCTCGTAATAGTTCTAAAGGTAATGTAGTACATCCAAAATAAAGTAACCCCTCAAAATAATACCAACGCTTAATAAATTTTTGAGTGATTCACAATTACTATGAATAGCCATTATGAATGGTCATTATTAATAGCCACTATGCGCACAGCTTTATAGAATAATGCTATGATTAAAACCTTGTCGTATCCTCCTGTTTTGGTGCTCGATTTTTAATTTGGTTTTTACTAGGGCGTGTCTTCATTTCAAAAATGGTGATAAAAATGAGATAAATTGCCGTCAAACAAGAAAAATAGCGCAGATAATATCGGGATATTAACCAGCTATTTGACGATGTTGGGCAAGATTTAGCCATTTTTAGCCCATTTAGATGACTATCGATTGAATTGAAGATAAGCCCCAATACTGCTTGCTCTTAGCGCCTCCACACCATTGCAATGTTAAAGGTCATCTATTCTATGTTTATTAAATCCCATTTCTCCAAGTCTGAGTCTACTAACGTATTGGTTAGCAGTAGCCGCCGTGTCTTCTATACTTTCATTATTGGCAGTACCATGATGTTGGGCTTGTCAGGCTGCGGGCAAAAAGGCGATTTGTATTTAGTAGACTCCAGTAGCCAGACCGTGCAAGAGAGTACCGATAAAATCGACAGTACCAGCAATCCACAAGACGCTGCCTTCGCTAGTGTCGATGATGATGACTATCAAAAAACGCGCTACCTAGAACAGCAGCAAGTATTGCCTGAGCCGAGTACCGATATTAACGATTATTAATTTTATAGAAAAATTGTTTGTCAAAGAGCCGTTCTTGCTCGCCGCAACCGACAACCTTTACCCTTGATAACCTGATGAAATTAGAGATGTTTATATGAGTCATTCTGAGCAACACGCAGGCGTAACCGATGTTACTATTGGTGAGTCAGTCACCACCCAGACTGAGCAAGGGTTATATATCGACCCTAACGCTTTAACTGCCCACTTACCAGCACTACACTATCGCGACGACGCTTTATATATGGAGCAAGTTAGTGTCGCAGCGTTGGCCAAGCATTATGGCACGCCTTGTTATGTTTACTCAAAACAGGCGATATTAGACGTCTATCAAGCCTATACGGATAGCTTTTCTAGTCTAAAGCATCAAGTTTGTTATGCGGTTAAGGCCAACTCTAATCTAGCCGTGCTCGGTATCCTAGCGCAAGCGGGTGCAGGGTTTGATATTGTCTCGCGTGGCGAGCTGATGCGAGTGTTGGCAGCAGGTGGCGAAGCTGCGCGCGTGGTATTCTCCGGCGTGGGTAAAACTCGCGGTGATATCGAATATGCACTGACCCAAGGTATTGGTTGCTTCAATGTCGAGTCGATTAGCGAGCTGACCTTAATCAATGAAGTCGCAAAGTCACTTGATAAGCCTGCGCCGATATCACTACGGGTCAATCCAGATGTCGATGCCAACACCCATCCGTACATCTCAACAGGTTTAAAAGACAACAAATTCGGCATCGCCCATGAAGATGCGGCTGCTGTCTATCAGCAAGCGGCAGAACTGTCGCATATCGATATCGTCGGAATTGATTGTCATATTGGCTCGCAGTTGACTGAGGTTGAGCCATTTGTTGCCGCGCTCGATAAAATCATTGAACTGGTGCATAGCCTGCGCGACAAAGGTATCGAGCTACTCCATATCGATTTGGGCGGCGGCTTAGGGGTGCGTTATATTGATGAAACGCCTGTGACTATCGATGAGTTTGCCGAGGCGTTATTGCCTAAATTAAGCGCGCTTGGCCTGACGGTATTCTTTGAGCCGGGTCGTAGTATTGTGGCCAATGCCGGTATCTTATTGACCACAGTTGACGTATTAAAGCCAACCGAGCATAAGAATTTTGCCATTGTTGATGCCGCGATGAACGATTTGATTCGTCCAGCTTTATACCAAGCTGAAATGGCTGTGATTCCTGAAACATTACCGCAGAATGGTCTAGATAGTGACGGTACGCAGCCGTGGGATATCGTTGGTGCTATCTGCGAAACAGGGGATTTCTTAGCGAAAGACCGTTTGTTGTCGCTTGCTACAGGTGATGTTTTAGCGATAACGGGCGCTGGTGCTTATGGCTTTACCATGAGTAGCAATTATAATTCGCGTCCGCGTGCTAGTGAGGTCATGGTGGCTAATGATCGCCATCAGCTGATTCGCAAACGCGAAACCATTGAAGCGTTATATGCAGACGAAACGCTGTGGCAAGCCGAGTAATATTATTAATGTCTGCCATGACATTTGAATATAAAAAAACCCACTATCGTACTGATAGTGGGTTTTTTTATAGCAGAGCTTTATCAAGATATTGGTTTTAAAGGATAAATATAACTTAGTATTTGATAGCGGTGATAATTATGATTGTATCTGACAGCGTGCTAATATAACACATACATAAAAATAGGATAGGACTCAAGGATATGCTCATAGAATTTACAAAAATGCATGGTCTGGGCAATGATTTTATGGTCATCGATTTGGTGACCCAGCGCTTAGAATTAACCAAGGATTTGGTGCAGTTGTTGGGTGATCGTCATTTGGGCATTGGCTTCGATCAATTGCTCGTGGTTGAACCGCCCATGCGCCCTGATGTCGATTTTGGTTATCGTATTTTTAATACTGATGGCACCGAGGTCGAGCAGTGTGGCAATGGCGCACGTTGTTTTGCACGTTTTGTGCAAGCACGTAAACTGTCATTTAAGCAGCGTCTGCGTGTTGAGACAGCGAGCGGTATTATTTCTTTGACCACTGATCGTTATGGTTGGGTAGAAGTCGATATGGGCAAGCCGAAATTTGAGCCAAACGAGATTCCATTTACTCCGAGAGCCACCACCAAAATTCAAAACACTTATCATCTAGACGTTAATGGAACGCCTGTACAGCTTTATGTTGCCAATATGGGCAACCCGCATGCCGTTATAAAAGTCGACAACGTACTCGATGCCGATGTTGAAACTTTGGGCAAAGCCATTGAGTCACATCCGGCATTTCCCGACCGTGTCAATGTCGGCTTCATGCAAGTGATGAACCAGCGTCATATTCGTCTACGTGTCTATGAGCGCGGTGTCGGCGAGACCCAAGCTTGTGGTACTGGCGCATGTGCGGCAGTGGCGGTCGGTATCCGTGAAGGCTGGCTCGATGAAGGCGAAGATGTGCGCGCACAGCTCTATGGCGGTAGCATGATTATCAAATGGCAGCCGGGCTATTCGGTCATGATGACGGGGCCAACGGCATTTGTCTACGAGGGCGTATTTAGCCCAGATGGTCTGATGGCGCAAGCGGGCATCAAGCCCAATCCAGAAGGCTAATAGACAATGACGACCGCGCCTACAGTAGATTCTAAGTCAAAATCATGGCTATCAGTCGAGCTGGCGGCCACTATCGAGTCCGATGCTGCGTTACGAGAGCTGCTCGCACCTGTGCATCGTTGGCTAAACACTTTGTCAGTGCGCAATCATTCACCTCATACATTGACCGCTTATTTTGCGGGGCTGAACCAACTGGCTCTGTTTTTACGCGGCAAGCGCTTGACGTGGACGCGCTGTGATAAGCGCCAACTTGCCCAGCATATCAGTCAACGACTCGATGAAGATAAGCTAGCACTTGCTAGTGTCCAGCAAGAGCTGTCCGCCATCCGCCATTTTTATGGGTGGCTGATCGAAGAGGATTTAGCACGTATCAATCCAACAACCGGCTATCAGCTTAAGCGCAGTCCTCGACCACTACCGTCGATCGCTGACGTGGACTTACTGACGCAATTACTGGATCAAGAAATCCCTGATACGCCGGAGCAAGCGCGCTTATGGTTGCGTGATAAAGCGATGTTTGAACTGCTTTATAGCAGCGGTCTACGTGTCGGCGAGTTGGTCGCCCTAGATATGGCAGATGTGGATTTGTCTGATTTGCGGGTACGAGTGACAGGTAAAGGCAATAAGACGCGCCTAGTACCATTGGGCGTCAAAGCAGCAGAAGCGATTACGCGCTATCTACCGCATCGTAACCTGTGGGTAGAGCAGATGGACACCGCATTATTTATCAGTGAAAAATTGGGCACACGCTTGTCAACGCGAGCAGTGCAACAACGCTTAAAGGTCGCTGCTACCCGTGCGGGTATCGCACAAAATATGTATCCGCATCTATTGCGCCATTGCTTTGCCTCGCACATGCTGTCGGGCAGCGGTGACTTGCGAGCGGTACAAGAGATGCTTGGGCATAGCGACATTAGCACCACACAAATTTATACCCATGTGGATTTTGCTAAGCTTACGCAAGTCTATGATCGCGCCCATCCGCGCGCGACTCATGCGCAAAATGACAAAGACTCAATGTAGAATATAAATTTTATAAAGTCTAAAGTTCTAAAAGCTTTCTTCTAAAACAAACCAGCGCTACCTTTAGGCCAAACGATGGCAGTCAAAGATGGGCATCTTTTGCCGACCTTGCGCTTGGGCAGCCTTATCAAAAGTTGCCAAGACGATTTCATAATTTTGCCGTTCTTGAACAACAGCTTCTTTGCCCATAGCCTGCTTACTCAGTGCACTATCATCATAACTATTTATAATAGTGCCATCAAAAGCGGTGATGGCGGTATGTCCCCACGTCTGCCGTGTACTCCCATTTTTATAGAGATGGTCACCGCCTTGTGCCGCGCCAATCACCATACATTGACTGTCTAGCGCACGCGCACGCAGCAACAGCGACCAATGTGCTTGCCCCGTCAAATAAGTAAAGGCTGACGGCGCGCTCAATATGTCAGCACCCGCTTGCCGCAAACGCTGCGCCAAGGCGGGGAAACGCAAATCAAAGCAAACCATCATCCCCAATTGATACACGGCATCATTTACCTCAATCGGTGCGATGACGGTTTGTGTGCCCGGCTCAAACGTGGCGGCTTCATTATAGTTGCCTTGCTTATCTGCCACCGTCGCTGTAAATAAATGAATTTTGTCATAGCGTGCAACCCTTTTGCCATCAGGGGCAAATAACTGGCTGACTTGACGCAATCTACCATCAGGTACGACCATGCCATCTGGGCGATAAACACAGGGCAGAGAGCCGACCAGCAGATAAATACCGTAGGTACGAGCGTAATCCGCCAACGTCGCTGATAGTGCATCAAATTGCTCAGCAGTGGCAAACTGCTCACCCATGCTGCAGCAGTTTTCTGGTAGCACAACCAGCTGAGCACCTTGGGCACGGGCATCAATGATGGCGGCTTTTATATCTGCTAAGTTGTTATCCGTGTTTTGCTGACTGTTCATTTGGATCGCAGCAATGGTGAATTGCGTATTATTTATAGGATTATTCATAGTTTGCTCCTCAGTTATTCTTGAGCTGACAAGGCGCTTATCTCATCTTTCTTATCATAATAAGCTTGTCATTATTAACAGGTTATATGTGCTGAAATCTTGATTCATTCAGGCAGTAAAATCTGTATCTCGGTATTTTTATAAAAAAGGTATTAAAAGCTCGTGCGCATGGGGTATAAATTATCATAGCAAAATTGTGGCAAAAAATGCTATCGTCATGACCTGATAATATGAACTCACGACCTTAATCAGCATAACATATAGTTGGTTCAACATAATTTAGATACAAAGCAGGCGATTGGAAGTGCTACAAACAGTAGGCTAAGCAAGCCAAACGCTGTATCTGATTTATACAGGATTAACTATAGACTATATCACCACGATTGGAGTGTAATAAGCTACCTATGAGTATGTCGTTCGGATTGGCGACCACGCTAAGTACATCACAAAAGCTCACCCCGCAAATGCAGCAAGCCATTAAATTGTTGCAGCTCTCTAGTCTTGAGCTCGCACAAGAGGTTCAGGCCAAGCTGGATAGTAATCCGCTGCTTGAACGTATCGAGGATGAGGAAGACGAATACGAGAGCAATAACGATACGATGGTGGATGACTTTAGCGAGCCATTAACCCTCGATACTTGGAACCAAGCTGCTGGCGCTGATTCATTTACCGCCTCATCTACTACTTCCAGCTATGACGACGATAGTACGGGCGATTACAGTGATGGTTCAGCGGATAGCTTCGATAAACTACAGCAGTCAGGTATCGATGAGGGTGCGACAGATTATCAAGCGTTAGACAGTGATGACGATAGTCGCTTTGATACTGACCGTTTTGATGCCAGTCATTTTAGTGCTGGCAGTGCTTCTAGTGCTTTAGCAAAATCAGATTACGATGAGTTTGATCGCTATCAAGGCGCTACTTGCGCCACGATACAGGATCATGTGCGTTGGCAGCTTAACTTTAAGCGTCTCTCAGAGACGGACATGCTGATTGCAGAATATCTGATGGACTCGATGGATGATATGGGTTTTGTGCGCCTTGATATTGATGAGCTATTACAAAGCTTTGAGACCATGGCAAGCTTTTATCAATGGGAGGAGCGCGTTGAGCATGATGAAGTCATGGCGGTACTGCGCGTTATTCAATCGTGCGATCCATTGGGCGTCGGTGCGCGCAATTTAAGTGAGTGTCTAGCGATTCAGCTGGTCAAGCTCGATGCTGATACTGACTATCTCAAAGAGGCGCAAGCGCTATTGTCCGCCAGTGAGCATTTAGTCAGTAATAATATCAAAGCGCTGACTGAACGGACAGGGTTGGCACCTGAGCATATTACCCCTGCGCTCACTCTATTACGCAGCTTAAACCCTTCGCCAGGTTTGCTGTTTCAAAGTAATCAGCCAGATTACGCTCAACCGCCTGCCAGTTATGACATTCCTGATGTGCTAGTCACGCCTATTCGTCGCCACAATACTCAGAACACCAATAATAGCAATAGAGCCAATGCTACTGCACAAATAGATGGCTGGCAGGTACGACTGAACCCTGAGACATTACCAAAACTACGGGTCAATCAAGAATATGCCAATTTGGTCAAACGTGGCGATGACAGCCCTGACAATCAATATTTGCGTGAAAATCTCACCGATGCGCGGCTGTTTATTCGTAGTATCGAAGAGCGCAATCAAAACCTGTTAAAGGTAGCGACCAGTATCGTGCGCTATCAGCAAGAGTTTTTGCAGCACGGCGCGACTGCCATGCAACCGCTTATCCTAAAAGTCATCGCTGAAGAGGTTGATTTACACGAATCGACCGTCTCGCGTTTGACCACTAGCAAAAGCATTTTGACACCGCAAGGCTTGTTTTCACTCAAGCATTTCTTCTCATCGCATGTCAGTAGTAGCGATGGCGACATCTCCTCGACGGCTATCAGCGCGATGATTAAGAAGCTGATAGCGGATGAAGACCCCAAAAAACCGCTGTCTGACAATCGCATAAAAGATCAGCTGCTTTCTGAAGGTATCGATATTGCTCGCCGAACGGTGGCCAAATATCGTGAAGCGATGAATATTGGCTCATCTGCCCAGCGCAAACAAAAATATTAATTGTCATAATTCAATGACTTATCCTCAAAGTCAGGAAAATTTCAATATACCTAATTATAAATATAAAAA
>NZ_CAJHBP010000020.1:0-55650 GCF_904846665.1 Psychrobacter sp. Pi2-51 | reverse complement strand
CCGATGGTCAACGTGTCCGATGGTACCGACGTTGACGTGTGGCTTGCTGCGTTCAAACTTGGCCTTTGCCATGGGTATTTCCTCTTTTTTTGGTGAATCTTTATCAGTCAAAGATCGATGAATAGCTGTTTGACGGCTTATGATGCGTACAAAACCATCAAACCGTTGACGCTATGGCTTATCTACTAAAAATTACTTTATCGTGTTGCTGTTAAATGCTTTAGTACAATGTAAACACCATACTTTTATATGCAGGCATTATACCTACTTTTCAATCACTAGCTTTTCAAGCATTACACTGTATTATACAACATTGTCATTACAGTATTTTTTTGTGAATGCAATTGATTTAGAAATTGACAGCACTAAAAGGCAACACCTCAGTGTCACCCTTAAATTTTTATTTACCGTACCAATTTTTTATTGTTTTCAATATTCTATAATTTCGATATCGACATAAAGCGGTGTGTTAAAGTAGCAAAGCAAACATAAAAGGCTAAATAATAAATGGAGCTCATATCGAGAATTGAACTCGAGACCTCTCCCTTACCAAGGGAGTGCTCTACCGCTGAGCTATATGAGCATGCTTTTAACAACTACAGTAGCCAACCAGTGGGTTGCACTAAAAAAAATATCACGATACAGCAATAATATACTGACTGTCGTGATGAATGTTTAATAGTTTTTGCGATTGTGCCTATATGGAGCGGGTGGCGGGAATCGAACCCGCGTCATTAGCTTGGAAGGCTAAGGTGTTACCATTATACCACACCCGCATTTACTCTTCTGTAAGCTCACTCTAATAAAGAGTAATTATATATCGAGTATGCTTGGCGCTATGACAAACTTAGAAAATATGGTGGTGGGAGAAGGATTCGAACCTTCGAAGCTTTCGCGACAGATTTACAGTCTGTTGGGTTTGACCGCTCCCCAATCCCACCTTAGGTTGCTTTGAATAAAAATGGCTTTAATTCAAGACATATTCATAAAAAGCTACTTTGAGAGAGATGGTGCCGACTGCCGGGATCGAACTGGCGACCTACTGATTACAAGTCAGTTGCTCTACCAACTGAGCTAAGTCGGCTTGTTCTCTCAAAGTGGTGGCTATTCTATCAAATATTTGGATAGACGCAAGCTCTTTTTCATGTTTTTTCTAATTATTTTAATAATAATATTCAAGGCATTGATTGTATTGCTATTTTTTTCAGATAAAAATTCAAGCTTGATGGCTCTTTATGCTTGCGACTCTTATTTTTGCGATACAACTGACAATATCGCTAACGAATATACAATCCATTACAGGCCATTTTTACCGCTTTTACCAATATAAGTGCTTTTTTATTGGTTTCATCCCACTTCGCCTCTGGTACAGAGTCGGCATTGATCCCTGCCCCTGCTTGGATATGTATTTGGCCACGGCGCATCACTGCTGTCCGGATAGCGATAGCCGTATCCATATTCCCATTCCAGCCCAGATATCCTACTGAGCCCCCAAACACTGTTCGACGCACCGGCTCTATTTTGTCAATGATTTGCATAGCACGAATTTTAGGTGCGCCTGATAATGTACCAGCAGGAAAGGTAGCGCAAAACACATCTAGCGTATCTTTATCAGGCAGCACCTTGCCCTCAACATTGGACACAATATGCATGACTTGTGAATAACGCTCGATAGACATCTTTTCAGTAATTTTCACACTGCCATCTGTACAGACACGGCCAATATCCTCGCAGCTTAAATCAATGAACCTTAAATGCTCGGCAGTCTCTTTTTCATCGTTGAGTAGCTCTTGCTCGAGTGCTAGATCTTCTGCTTCATCTCGGCCACGCTTACGGGTACCAGCCAGTGGACGCACCGTCACTTTGCCGTTTTCGATACGTGACAGGCTTTCAGGAGAAGCGCCAATGATATCAAAACGCTTGTGATCATCAAGCGTATAGCCATGTACCAAAAATAAATAAGGTGATGGATTGAGGTATCGTAGCGCACGATAGACAGCCAGTGAGTCACCTGTATAATCCGCCGTCAAACGCTGTGATGCGACCACTTGCGTCACAGCGCCTTCTTCGATGTGAGCTTTTATCTTTTTGACGTCGCCAACATATTTTTCTACACTTGTCTGCGAGGTAAAAGCTGGAGTCGGCATAACTGGCGCAGATAAATTTGACGGCTCTGCCAACTTCTCTTCGATTTTTTCTAGCTCACGTATGGCCATGCTATAACCATCCTCAGCCTGACAATCAGCATAAACAATAATTGATAAAGTATTTTCTAAATTGTCAAAGACGATGACGCTCATCGAGAGCATCAGCCACATATCTGGCATTAACATCGGATTAGGCGCATCAGACAGGCCTACACTAGGCTCAATGACCCGCACCATGTCATAGCCAAAGTAACCCACCAAACCGCCACTGAAGCTCGGTAATGTGGGAATATCCTTAACTGTTGGCATCTGGTACTGAGCCATTAACTGACGAATATATTCAAATGGATTTTCTACTGACTCGGTGTCCGTATGATCGTTTTTTTTGGTCGTCATACTACCGTTAGCATACTGTACTATCAGATCACTGCCCAAGCCTATCATAGAGTATCGTGCCCAGCGCTCACCACCTACCACGGACTCAAACAGATAAGCAGAACCATTCAAATCACGTACTTTAGAGAATACCGACACGGGCGTTTGCGCATCCATCAAACGTTTTTTTACCAAAGGGGCATGACTA
Source organism: Psychrobacter sp. Pi2-51 (assembly GCF_904846665.1). Classification (NCBI taxonomy): domain Bacteria; kingdom Pseudomonadati; phylum Pseudomonadota; class Gammaproteobacteria; order Moraxellales; family Moraxellaceae; genus Psychrobacter; species Psychrobacter sp. Pi2-51. The sequence continues at coordinate 52,920 of NZ_CAJHBP010000020.1, read as the reverse complement.
AAGCCTTGATTTTTGAAAGCTTGATATTCTACAAAGGTCATCATAGTAGCTGTCTCTTAACACAATATTGGCAAAAGGCCATAAACTTAAAAGCAATCTTAAAAAGAGAGTAAAAGCACAATTAAAATATAGCGTCAACACTCTCATGAACGTTGACGCTATAGAACGCTAGTTATAAGTATAAGGATGTTAGCCTTAATGCATCTCAGCATGACATGATGGACATGCCAAAGCTTGGCTTATACACCGCCCATATTGAACAGCCATAGCGCTAAGCCAATGATAAGAATGACGGCAAACACCCATATAAACCAACCACCGCTGGGCTTCTTCTCTACGTATCCAGCATTGGCAGGGTTATCAACGGCTTGATCCATGGCATTATTACCTTCGGTACCGAGATCGTGATCCTGTCCTAGATTGGCCGTACCTGAAAACTGAGCAGTTGCTGCTTGCTTAGCACGTAAGACATCCGGATCAGCCTCTTCCTGCAGTTCAGTTTTGGTGGTTTTGTCATGCTCTGCACTGTCTAATGCTGGTTGCTCGACAACGGGCTGTTTGGCTAAAGGCTTTTCAGTAGCAACAGGCGTCTCAGCAACAGGCGTCTCAGTTATTGTTTCTGTAGGCATGACCTCTTTAGACATAGCATTCTCTTGCTCAGTAATGGGCGTCGGCTCGTCTACTGCGGCGGCGGCAACTGGAGTCGCTTGCACAGGTGTGGTATCCACAGTATCTTTGGCGGTTAAGACTTCTTCGATCATCGTTTCTTTAACGACTGGAGTAGCTGCCTCATTAGTCTTATCAACCTTGCTTTCGGTAATATCCGCTGGTTGAACAGGAGTGCTATCCGAGCTATTCACTGATGACAACACATCTGCAATGATGGTTTCTTTCACGATAGGCTCAACCTCTACAGGCGGCTCAGGATTCACTTCTGGTGTATCAGTAGCCATCTCTGGTTTGTCAGCAACAGTCGGTGCTACCTGCTCTTCTACGACGGGAGACGGACTAATCTCAGAGTCAATGGTTTTGGAAGCAACAGTTTCAGAATCAACACTGCTCGAATCGGCAACGCTAGACTCAGCATCATGGGTATTAGCATCATGGGTATTAACAGAATCTGATGCGAGAACTGGCGCAGCAGTAACATCAACGACAGGTTCGTGGTCGACTATCGGTTCTTCAGCGATGACTGGCTGCTCTACAGCTTCATCCACTACAGCCTCATTTACGACACTCAACGGCGTTACTGTGAAGGCAAAACTGGCAAAGCCAAGCGTATCATTGGCCTCAAGATGCTTAGACTTATTGCTATCAATACGTTGCTCATTAATAAACGTACCGTTAGAGGAGTCTAAATCTTTGACGTACAGCTTACCGTTTAGTACGCTCAGCACCGCGTGATTGCGTGATACTTCCTTGCTGCCAAGTACCACATCATTATCACTGCCACGTCCCACAGACAAGCTGTCGCTCACAGTCAGTGCCAGATCACCCAGCGCTACTGTTAAAGCGTTGAGACGCCAAGTGTCTGTAACTGTTGACTCTGTTGTCGCTGCTGTGTTTTCTATATCGCTCGTCATAACATCGCTCCTTAATTTATTATTAAATATTCAATGGTTCTCTAAAATTTATGACTCATATTATTTCGGAATAAAACGGTTATTTGGGCATAAAACGCGGCTTGATCACACCACCAAGCTTACTGTAAGGGATACTTAAGACTGGCATCCCATAAGCATAAGGCCCAATAGAATAATGTTGATAGCGAATATCGACGCCTTTATCCGTCAATGTGACGTTATCACTCAGGGTAAATGGCCAGTTTTTCTCATAGCTGCTCAAGTCATTATCGACCGTTTTTACCCACGTTTTATAAGCAGCGTAAGCTTGCGCCTCAAAACGTGATTTTTTGCCTGTCTGCAACATATCTGCCAGTTGGATTTGTTTTTTGCTGCTGGCATCGAATATTAAATACTCACTATAGGGCATGCCATGCGCGCCACCTGTAAACACATACGAGTTGATTTCAAACAACTCAAAATCACTCACATGCCCCAAATAATCAGGCGTGACCATCAAATTATACGACCCTGAACTGTCGTTTGGCATATCTATAAATTGTGAGCTTGCAAAGTCATCGATAGCTGCCTTGACAATGGCTGGCGTCGCTCTGGTATTAATAGATGCTGACTCGGTCGGTTTACTATTGACGACGAAATGATTGATACGGGCATTGGTAATACCGTTTATCCAATCATGATTGGTTTTGAGATACTTAATCTCGATCTCTGGACAATTCTGTCGTTCGGCACATTTCTCTTGCACATCGTTGGGCAACTCATAATCCAAATAATCGGTACTGCTAATGAGATTACCCGCATTAGCTGACATCGCCATTGCCCCAAATAGTAGGCCAGTCACTAACGTACCAACTCGGCGTAGACTGGTCCTTCTCAGTACTAACGACTGGTTGGCTTTTGGTGTGGCGCTACTAGATTGAGGTGTGACTGTCATAATTTTTTCCATAAAAAAACAATGGTTAATAATATAATGGTTAATAATATTCTACCGTAACTACTGTGATGTATTGTTGAAACACTGTTTGTGTTTTTGAGGTATTAATCTTTTGAGGTACCAGTTTCAAAAGACTGGTTTCAAAGTGCCAGTGTCAAGGTGCCAGTTCCAAAGTATTGATGTATCGATGTTTATGAGAGATAGCGATTTAATAACGGACTAAGGTCTGTTGAACATTCAAATGTGGAACTGGCAGTGGCTATTTTTTAGACAATACACAGTGAAATTTTTGACGCCTAGTCGTTCTAGGTTAGACAATTTCGCCATGTATTGGCAAAAAATAGCCTTGCCCTGAAAGGCTGATGCTAAAATCGTCCCAAACGTTGTTGTAAACCTAGCTAAGGTATAGACATTATCGTCGGTTTACGCCTAGTTTGGGACGATTTTAGCGATCAGCAGTCCTAATATTTGAATGTTCAACAGACCCTAAACGACAGGCAATAAAAAAGACACGGCTAGCGTGTCTTTTAAAAAATAGAAAATAGGTTTCAACCATTTACTCATACTTAAATAACAGATATTAATGCTCGCGAGTATTGCTAAAAGTCACTTCTGGATAACGATCTTGCATCAGCTGCAAGTTGACTCGCGATGGCGCAAGATAGGTCAGATAACCACCGCCATCGATTGATAACTGATCGTGGGCTTTTTTCTTAAACTTAGCCAAGGCCACATCATCATCGCAATGGATCCAACGTACCGTTGCAATCGATACTGGCTCAAAAATACATTGAACCTTGTATTCTTCTTTGAGACGATGCGCGACCACTTCAAACTGTAGCACACCCACCGCGCCCAAGATTAAATCATTGTTAATCTGCGGCATAAAGACCTGCGTTGCACCCTCTTCACTTAACTGCTGTAGACCTTTTTGTAGAGCCTTGGACTTCAGAGGATCTTTTAAAACGACACGGCGAAACAATTCAGGGGCAAAATGAGGGATACCAGTAAAGTTCAGCTCCTCGCCTTCGGTAAAGCTATCGCCAATAGAAATTGTCCCATGATTATGCAGACCAATAATATCACCCGGATAAGCTTCTTCTAGCGCTTCACGGTCACCGGCGAGAAAGGTTAGTGCATCCGCAATACGCACGTCTTTACCCAAACGTACATGCTTCAGCTTCATGCCCTTTTCGTACTTACCTGAGCACACGCGTAAGAATGCAATGCGGTCACGATGACGCGGATCCATATTGGCCTGAATCTTAAAGACAAAACCTGTAAAATCTGTCTCAGATGCTGAGACTTCACGCTCAGTAGTCGGATGGGCTTTTGGGGGCGGTGCATATTTTACAAGGGTATCGAGTACCATATTGACACCGAAGTTACCCAGCGCCGTACCGAACAATACTGGCGTCATCTCACCCGCTAAAAATGCCTCTTCGCTAAAGTCTTCTAGCGCCATTTGTACCAGTTCAAGCGACTCTTCAAAAGCATCAAACATCAGCTTCCCAAGACGCTCACGTATGTCCGGATAATCATAACCGTCACGGGTCTCAGAGACCGTCATCTTGCCGCCATTACCTTTTTCGTAAAGATAAGTCTTATTTTCGGTCAAATGATAGACGCCAACGAAATCCTGCCCCATACCAATCGGCCACGTCAACGGAATACATTTAATCTTAAGCACCGTTTCAATTTCACTCAGCAGCTCAAGCGGCTCGCGAATCTGACGATCTAGCTTGTTCACAAACGAGATAATCGGTGTGTCACGCATGCGGCAAACTTCCATCAATTTGATGGTTCGTTCCTCAACGCCTTTCGCACCATCAACCATCATTAGCGCGCTATCGACAGCGGTCAACGTACGATAGGTATCTTCACTAAAGTCAGCGTGACCCGGCGTGTCTAGTAGATTGACCATATGGTCTTGATAAGGGAACTGCATGACTGAAGTGGTGATAGAAATACCACGCTCCTGCTCCATACTCATCCAATCGGACGTGGCATGACGGTCAGTTTTGCGGCCTTTTACTTCGCCAACCACCTGAATCGCTTGACCCCATAGCAGCAGCTTTTCGGTCATGGTGGTCTTACCCGCATCGGGATGCGAGATAATGGCAAAGGTGCGGCGTTTGGCCACTTCTTTGTTCAATTTCTTTGGATCTACGCTCATAATTTTTGGCTTCAACCTTAACTTCAAAAAGGCTGTCTTTTAGACAGTAACTTTCTTTTGGGTATTAATTTCAATAAATAAAATAAATAATGGGCGTATTGTAGCGGATTTAGCGTGAGGGTGCAGAATTAGCGCATAAAAAAACACTCTCTAGATCGTTAAATAGAGAGTGTCAGTCATTTTTTGGAATTTAATAATAGCGCGTGATTTGCGCTGCCAAGAAGTCCCCTGCCACCTCATTGACTAGCGTACAGTCAACGACACCGCGCACACTGTTGGTATTCGGTTCAATGCGGCCTTGCGCCACATAATCGGCTTCATAAATATCATTATCATATTCAACACCATTGTATCGATAAGCAGGCTGGTTGTTAAACTCAAAAAACGTCACTTGCGCCGCTTTTTGGTCGTTGTCAAAACCCACCCCAAAGCGCGAGGTGCTAAAGTCTCTATCGTCGTTAAAACGTTCTTCAGCAGCGTCAATCCATCTGTTCAGCGTACTATAGCCCGTTTTATTACTGTCACTAAAAGCCAAAAATGAGCGCTCGCTAGTGACAACAGGAATATAACAAACCGAGCCAGCTGGGAACGTCACATTGGCTGGTATATCAGGATAGTTGTTCAAATCGGTAATGATGCCGCGGCTGTTGTCTATATTGGTGCCAGAACTATAACTACCAGCGTTCAAACCTGCTAAATCAAGGGTTTTATAAGTGGTCTCATAGTTCAATTTATTGTTGCTGTTTGTCTCATAAATAGGACGTTTAACCGTGCGACCATTGACTTCAATATCGTTATTTTCCAGTCTGCCTTCAAAATCATCTGCCAGCACGGTTCTGTCTAAGTTATTAAGACTTTGGTTGTTGTAACTGTTGACCAGATTTTTTATTTTTATTTCACGTCCACCAGTACGGTAGGTCTGTTCGATTCGCGCAATGGCGCTCGCGTTGGCTTGGTTGTCATAGCTATTAGAAAAGCTCGTCAGCGTAATTTTATTGCCGCCTGAACCGTAGACACCGTCATCGTCTTCACCACATCCCACGAGTGCCATTGCGAGCAAGGATAAGGTCATAGGCAAAAATACTGTTGCTTTCATAATAAGGTGTCCTTACGGTTAGGATGTTTTGCACATCTCTGCTGATAATGTGGGTATAAAATTGGTATGAAAACCATGTTACTAGTTTACATCAATGTCGCCATGACTTATATATCTAAAGCCATTAATTGTGTAGCAGCGCTTATTGGTGAATGTTAAAAATATTCTCATTATCCATGCAAATGCTCACTTACAAAGTCGTAGCATATAGTTACGACTGACCTATGGAGCTAGGCGCATAGTTTGTTATGCTTAATGGCTGATTGAATTTAACAATTATATAAATAAACCAATTACAAAGGATGTGTTATGAAAACTCTATATTCTACTCAAGCAACCGTCACTGGCGGTCGTTCTGGTAAGGCTAGTCTGCAAGATAGCGATTTGACCATTAACATGGTCGCACCGGGTTCAGGTAAAGACGGTAATAATCCAGAGCAACTATTTGCCATGGGTTATGCGGCTTGCTTCGATGGCGCACTTGCGGCAGTCAAAGGCGAAGAAAAAGCAAAGTTTGACTCGACCACTCAAGTATCGGTAGATTTACGTAAAGGTGAGGGTCTAGACTTTCAATTGGCGGTGAAAATTCATGTGGCTGCTGAAAACACTGAATTATCTGCTGATGAATTTCAAAAGCTGGTCGAAAAAGCCAATAAAGTTTGCCCATACTCGAAAGCCACACACGGTAATATCGATAGTGAAGTGACGTCAGAAGTAAAATAATTTTTGATCAATGACAGTATCAATAATAGACACAAAAGAGCTCAGTTAACGCTGGGTTCTTTTTTTTCTTAAATTTTGGTCAAAAAACAATAACGCTATAGTGGATTCACTTTAAGACAGATACAGTGCGACTGGGATTAATTTTTCGTAGCCTCTGTGATAGCAGCAAGCAAGGAAAATTTATACCAGTCGCACCTAACTAGTAATGTATCGATTTTATTCTGAACTGACTATATAGTGAGTGCAAAGTAGTATCGAACCATCACGCACTGCTGATATCAATTTTTCTTGCTTGCTGTGCCTGCACAGACAGAGGCGACAAAAAATTGATATCAGCCATACCGTCGCGTTTTTAGAATGTTTTGACTATAGAACCTATCATAACTTTTAAGCAGTTCGGCACACGTCATTTTTATCGTTATAATAAGCACATATTTCTATCTAATAGCTGATAAGTGACTTCTATGACTGATCCTATGACCGACTCCATTACCGACAGTGACCACAACTCCCATCAAGCGATTGATCCTGCCGCTTTGCCAAACTTTGATACCATGCCCAATGTAGCGACCATGGACACCAGTCATGTGGACAGCAATCAGCCCCCTTTTATCTTGGTTGATGGCTCTTACTATCTGTTTCGCACTTATCATGCCTTACCAAAGACCATGCAAAACTCGCAAGGCCTGATAACCAATGCCATCCGTGGCACGCTCAATGCGTTACTCAAGCTTATGCGTCGTTATCACCCTACTCATATGGCCGTCTGTTTCGATACCAAGTCACCGACTTTTCGCCACCATATGTCTGCTGATTACAAGGCCGCTCGCCCGCCCATCGATATCGAACTGCTAGAGCAGATTCCTTATATCCATCGCTTGGTAACCGCATTAGGTATTCCGCTGTTACGTATCGAAGGTGCAGAAGCCGATGATATCATCGGGACACTGGCGCATCGTGCAGTTGAACAAGGCCATCATGTGGTTATCTCAACTGGCGATAAAGACATGATGCAGCTGGTTAATGACTGCGTCATATTGGAAGACAGCTTTACTGGCAAAGTCACGGACACTCAAGCGGTCGTAGACAAACTTGGTATCACGCCAAACCAAATGATTGATTTTTTAACATTGATGGGCGATGCCTCAGACGGTATCAAAGGCGTGCCTGGTATCGGTAAAAAAACGGCAAAAGACTTACTCGTTGAGTATGGCGATATCGGTAATATGTTAAAGCATATTGGTTTTATCAAAGGTCGCGGTGCCAAAGGTTTGATTGAACACGCTGACGATATTCCGTTTAATAGGAAGCTGGCTACTATCGTGACAGACTTAGCTATCGGTCAAGATTGGAACGATCTGAAAATCAATACCGATCCTTGTGCTCATATAGACGAATTACGCGAATTGTATAATGAGCTTGAGTTTAGAAACGAGCTAGCGTCTCTTGACCACCCAAATCATCCTGCCAATGGCTCGCAGAGTGTCGCTGACAGTCAAGCAGATGCTGAATCACAAGCACAAATCGCTAAGTCGCTACAATCAAGCAAGATGGATAATATCACTGACAGCCAAAATCCTGATAGAGCATGGCACACGATTTTAGACGAGCCTGCTTTTGACAGCTTAGTTAAATTGTTAGAATCTGCGCCGCATTTTGTTATCGATACCGAAACCACTAGCGTTTATTGGCGTCAAGCCGAAATCGTCGGTCTATCCTTTGCTGTGCAAGCACATGAAGCGTACTACATTCCGCTGATGCATAGTCTAGAAGGTGACGAGCTAACGGCTAAACAGCTCGACCGTGATACCGTTTTAAAACGCTTAAAACCAATTTTGGAAAACCCAAACATCGGTAAAATCGGTCAACACCTAAAATACGATGCGCATATTCTCAGTCATTATGATATCGATTTGGTCGGTGCCATTCATGAACAACCCAATAATTGGGCCATGGATACCATGCTTGCCAGCTATGTGATTAATGCAGCGGCCACTCGCCACGGTATGGATGATTTGGCTCGTCATTATCTACAAACGCAGACTATTAGCTTTGAGGAGGTCGCGGGTAAAGGCGCTAAGCAAGTTACGTTCGACCAAGTCGCCATCGATATAGCTAGCGATTATGCTTGTGAAGATGCTGACATTACCTATCAATTATTTGAGGTGTTTAGCGTTGAGCTGGCGAACGATGCCAATAATACCAAGCTGCTACATGAGTTAGAGATTCCAACGGCAGAGATACTTTGTCAAATGGAAGCAAATGGCATTTTAATTAAACGCCCATTCTTAAACGAATTATCTAAGCGCTTCGATGAAGAAATTATCGCGCTTGAAAAACAGGCTTATGAAATCGCTGGCGAAGAATTTAACTTAGGCTCACCTAAGCAGCTCGGCGAAATGTTATTTGAGAAACTCGGCGTTCCGGGTGGCAAAAAGACCAAATCCGGTCAATACTCTACTGGTGAAGCCATACTATCGAAAATTGATCACCCATTGGTCGATATAACCTTGGAATATCGCGGACTATCTAAACTAAAGAGCACTTATACCGATGCGCTTGATAATGTCGCAGATAGCGAAACTGATCGTGTGCATACCAGCTATCACCAAGCATTGACCAGCACAGGTCGTTTATCTTCAACTGATCCCAATTTACAAAATATTCCTATTCGTACGGCAACTGGTCGCCTAATTCGCCAAGCCTTTATCGCACCAGCAGGTCGCGTGATTCTCGCAGCGGATTATTCACAAATTGAATTGCGTCTCATGGCGCATTTTTCAGGTGATAAGAACTTAACTGACGCCTTTAACGAAGGGTTAGATATTCACGCTGCGACTGCCGCTGAAGTACTTGGCAAAGAGGTCGCAGATGTCACGCCAACTGAGCGCCGTAATGCCAAAGCCATTAACTTTGGTCTGCTATACGGTATGAGCGCCTTTGGTCTGGCTAAGCAGCTACAAATGAGCCGAAATGAGGCGCAAGACTATATTGACATGTACTTTGATCGCTATCCGGGTGTGAAAAACTATATGATCAATACTCGTGCCAGCGCTCACGAACAAGGCTATGTCGAGACGATATTGGGCCGTAAACTATATACGCCTGATATCACCCATAGCAACCGTATGGTCAAGCAAGGCGCTGAACGCGCGGCGATTAATGCGCCACTTCAAGGCTCAGCAGCAGACTTAATCAAACTTGCTATGATTGCCGTGGATAAGGTTTTGCCAAAAGAGCAAGCTAAAATGCTGCTACAAGTCCACGATGAACTGGTGTTCGAAGTCGATACCGATAAGGTCGATGAGATTAGCCAGTTGATTACCGATGCAATGCAAGATGTCTTAAGGACGACAGCCGTGGAAAAAGGCTGGAACGTCGACTTTGCAGTCCCGCTATTGGTCGAGACTGATAGTGGTCAAAACTGGGATGAGGCGCATTAATTACAGACGGTCACTCACTTAGACCTGAGATAAGTGGTCTTTAAATGCTTAGAAAAGTAAAAATTTCTAATAACCAAGACTACAATGAATGATTAGGGCGTGTCTTCATTTCAAAAATGGTGATAAAAATGAGATAAATTGCCGTCAAACAAGAAAAATAGTGCAGATAATATCGGGATATTAACCAGCTATTTGACGATGTTTGGCAAGATTTAGCCATTTTTAGCCCATTCAGATGACTATCGAGTGAATTGAATACACGCCCTAACTATTATTCATATTAACAATCACTTATGACCAGTTGGTTATATTTTATAACGGTAATATCTCAGTATAGGCGTTATAATGGTGGCACATTAAATCATAATTATTCATTCATTATTTTTTGCTTTGAAGTGAGCCTTTGCGCTCACTTTTTTGTTTTTAAAAAATCGGGAGTCATTTATTTTGAGTTCAGATGGCATCATTGAAGCCCCTGGCATTATACTGTTGATAGCATGTCTATTGCGCAGCTCGCAATATGTTATACAGAGTCATGTCAGACAAATTAAGGCTTTTTGGTTGGCAACAGTGCTGGTTTTTGTCGCTGTTATTCGTCGAGAGTTGAACTATCTACCAGATTTACTGGTTCCCAGTGATTTTTCATTCCTCAATCAGTCTTATGACTGGTGGGAGGACGCAGCTCTTTTGATCCTGTACCTGACGAGTGTCGGTTTGCTGATTTACTCGAGGCGTTATCTTTGGGCAGTACTAAAAAATGTTGATGTGTCGCTCTATCTTGGCGTCGCCACATTGGCAATATTACAATATATGGGAGAGAACGCTATCGTGTTCCCTCACACTTTTGGTGGGATAATTGAAGAGCTGGCTGAAACCCTTATTTATTTGATTGCCTTGCTATATTTATGGAAATTTACATTAAGCGACTTTGAATCCTGCCTGTTGCACAAGTTAAATGATGGATTGAGCCACGCCAATCACTAAAACTGTCAGTGCAGTGTTTATGGTCTATCAATATTGCTTAAATATCTACGGCTACTCAATATGGGTAGCCGTTTTGCTTGCAGCGCTAATCTCAATGGCTTGTTCGATAGATTTATCGATAAAGGTATTGTTTTTAATCTGCGTATTCATTATTGCTCCGACTGTGCTTTGTTCACGAATCTCAGAACCAACACTGATAGGTAAGCGGACGTTTGCTGCGAACTTATTGCCCTTAATCAGCGTGCCGTCATCCTCTACGATAATCCCCTGCTCGACTTGCCCAAAACGGTTATTAATGATCTGATTGTCTTTAGCACTGTCTAAATGATAGCTGGCAAATGGCGTTTGCTTAACCAAATAAGCACCGCATTCAAAACCTTTCAGATTGCGTGACTGTCTTGATGCCACCCATACACCAACTGGCTCATCTTCAAAATTATTGTTAGCGATAATATTGTCACGGCTCGATTCGGTACGTTTAAAATGATTGCCCCGCGTCGGATCATCGGCGTGCTCAAAGCAATTGCGATATAACAATATACTGCCTGCGCCATTATGGATAAATTGGTTATTTGCGATACGATTGTTGCTCGATGAATCGACGGCGATAGCTTCACGATTGGGTTTAAACGTACGAAAACCATTCCCGACGAACACAGAGTTTTTAATCACGTTATCGCGACTACCAAACTCTAAATAGAGCCCAACGGTGCCTGCGTTTTGGATATGCACTTTATCAAAAGTGATGTCATGCACATGATCGCCGACGAACATCCCACTATTGATACTATTGCGACTGCTGACATTAATGACTCGGATATTACTTGGCGCAAGAGCACGGTTGGCAGCAGGACTAATAAAGCCACGCGCGTAACGCTCATTGGGATTGCTATATTGGCGAATGTGCAGCGCATGACCGTAGCCCTCCACATGACAATTGGCAACGGCAATATTGTCGATAGCCACATCCGCTTTAGGCTTAATGGTAATAGCACTAGCTTTTGATGGGTCATCAGCCGTGGTACTAAGCCGTGCGCCTCGACAGTCGAGTGAGCTGTTTGAGTGGTTTAGCTCAAAGCGTATCGACTTGCCTGTCAAATCACAGCCGTTACTGAGTGCGCTATGACCTTTTACCGTCACCGTCTGCTTGGGTTTCAATGGTGCACAATTTATTATCGTCGTAGCTTTTGACAGCTTGGCATCGATTATAAGCGGCGGCTGTACATGACTCGTTTCTCTCATACCCTCAGGATTAATAAAAGGCAAACGTTCGCAAGCTGTCATGCTTACCGTGACACCCATCAACGAGGCTGTTATTAATGATAATGTGAGTAAACCCTTCTTGCTAGCTACCATTAAGCACCTCTTATTTATTGTCCGTCTTACATTTTTTGAACATCCTGTGACACCTTACTACTATCAGTAGCTATCATAACGCGTCACACTAACTTTGATAAATGAATCTTGATAAACAAAATCAACAATAACAGCTGATAATTATCTAATAATAACCGCCAACCTAATAATAACCACCGATAATAAGGAAACCACTATGGATAATTCAAAGAGTCCGCTACCAGAAAATATGGATCACATTGAAGGTGATACAAACATCAATGATAACAGTCAAGAAGTGAATCTAGACAATCCTATGCTGCACACGATTGATAATGATGACGTGATCGACAATAGTGCTGGGTTTGATAATTCAGAAGTCGGTACAGATGCCACGCAAGGACTAACGCCCATGCATCGCCAAAATATCGACGAATCACGTGTCGATGAAGTCTTAGTGCAAGACAATTTAGATGACAATAATTATCCAGATGCGATGGATATCGCTGATAAAGAAGCAGCAGAACGTAGTAACGATGACTCTTTTTAGAACAACTCTTTAGTCATAAAAAAATCCCGCTCGATAGCATTGAGCGGGATTTTTTGCTTCTTAAAAGGCACTTAAATTTTAAGGTTTTATCAAATTCAAAAACTACACTGCTGACACTGGCTGATCGGTCCAAACATCTCGGTAGCTGGTGTAGTAAGTGAGCAACATAATTGGCAGTATCAACAATACACCCAGTCCCAAGGTCAGCATAGTCAGGATAGGTAATAACAACACTGATATTAAACCATACACTAAAATAGGCATGACATTAACTTTGCCTGCTTCAAAGCTTTTTTTCATGGCGGTAATGGGCTTGAGGTTATGTAGTATCACTAACGCTGGCGCAAACCACAGTGCCATATAAAGTGGAATTATCAGTAGCATAGACAACAGATAACCAAGGAAAATACTTCCTAAAGAGATATCATTCATCATTCCGTAACTACTACCCATACCGCCTGTCATCATAGAAAACATCATACTACCCATAGCGATAAACAGCGGAATCATACAAATAATAATACCCACTAAATATAATAAGCCAAGGATTAGTAAGGGCTGCCAGTGACTTTTAAATGCTGAAAATAAATGATCAAAACGCAGCTCTGCCCCTTGCGATTGAGCTGCTGCACCTTTAATAAAGCCCCCAAGAAACATAAATAGAGTCGGTATGATCAGGATATTTAATAAAGGTATTGAAGAAGCAATGCCAACGATTATTAGAAATGTCACACTCATGCCAAACCATAATAGTGGTTGATCTTTAAACAGCCCAAACGCTTTAACAATCCAGCTCATGCCAGCCGCTGCATCACATTTTCTTGGACTTGCCAATAACTGCGGTAATAGGCCGCCATACTCATCAGTTGGTGGTAAATTTGGTGGTTGTCCGTTAGGTTTTTGTAGAGACACATTGGATTGTGAATGGTTAGAGCTAGACATAGTCATCCTTAAAGACAAAGTTAAGCAAATATAAAATTAGCAAAGGTTTTAAATAGTTATTTGGCATATTCTCACACATTGATAACGAATACCCCAACTTTATTTCATTCTAGTCAATTCAATTAAAACCATTTAGGCAAAAAAATACCGGATGTTATGTCCGGTATTTTTTGATTTGCAAATTTAATCAATTAAGCCCAACCATCCAGCGTGCCTGCCCAGCCTTTGACCAATGGCGCACTCATAGCTTCTAACAAATCTATGTGCGCCTCATCAGCATTCAGCGCTGGAATATAGTGATACTCTTGCCCGCCAGCATGAAGAAAGTTCTCACGGTTCTCAATCGCCAATTCTTCTAAGGTTTCTAGACAATCCGCTGAGAACGCTGGACTGAGAATTTGTACTGATTTTACACCTGATTTAGCCCATTCATCGAGTATGACGTCGGTATAAGGCTTAACCCATTCTTGCTTACCAAAGCGTGACTGAAAGCTGATAATCCATTCATCATCTTTTAGGCCAAGCGCTTGTGCCACTTGCGCTGCGGTACATTTACAACGTCTAGGATAAGGGTCGCCTTTATCCATATACGGCTGCGGAATACCGTGGAAGCTAAACATAAGCTTGTCAGGTTTGCCATGTACCGCTTGAAAGCGACGAATACTATCCGCTAATGCTTTGATATATAAAGGATGCGCGAAGTAGTCTTTAACTATCGTAATATTAGGCAAGTTACGCTGCTTTAGAGACCATTTAGTAATGGCATCGTACACTGCACCCGTTGAAGTCGCTGAATACTGCGGAAATACGGGTAACATCACAAAGTGGTCAACGCCTTCGCTACGCAGTTTGTCCATCACATCGGGCAAACCTGGATTACCATAGCTCATTGCAGAATGGACAGAAACGCGAAATGGTGCAGCCTGCTCAGCCAAACGCGTATCTAACATCGCTACTTGTTGGTTCAGGATATTGCGCATTGGCGAGTCACCATCCCAAATACTGGCATAAGCTTCTGCCACGCGTTTAGGACGGCTTGGCAACACAAACAGATTCAGGATAATCGCCCACAGGAATTTTGGAATCTCGATCACACGCGGGTCTGATAAAAACTGCTTTAGGTAGCGACGTACCGCAGGCGCTGTCGGCTCATCAGGCGTACCAAGGTTGACCAATAGAACAGCAATACGTGGGGGCAGTTTTGGTTTCATAAAGTACTATTTTATTATTAGGTTGATTAAAAAAGAATATAGGATAAACGATTATTAGTGTAGCATTTTATAGCGCGATAACGCATGGTAAAAGTAGCAACCCTACAATTTGATACGCACTGAGTTTTTACTGTGCGCGAAAGACTCAACTCGAAGGTTGTGCTCATCCACGCATCGCCATACAATAGGCAAGCATATTGCCGTCCTATTTTTTATTGATAATTGTCGTCTTGCGAGGTAGCTTTGAACGCACGTCCTGATAGTACTACCAGTGACCACTCCCCAAAAGATCACGCTCATGTGGATAGCTCAGTCGATACAGTTGGCTCAGTTGGAATCGTCACACCACAGAACTTCCATTTCGCTGAACCCTTGACCTTGGAGTGCAATCGAACCTTGCCCTCGTTTGATTTGATGGTAGAGACTTATGGCACCCTCAATAGCGATAAATCAAATGCGATATTAATTTGTCACGCCTTATCTGGTAACCATCATGCGGCAGGCAGGTATAGTGCCCATGATAAAAAGGCAGGCTGGTGGGACAATATGATTGGCCCCAATAAAGCCATCGATACCAATCAATTTTATGTGGTGTGCCTCAATAATATCGGCAGCTGCTTTGGCTCGACAGGTCCAACGACGATTAATCCAGACAGCATCGATTCAGAAAAAGCAGACAACGCTAGCGCATCAGAAGTTTACGGCCCTGACTTTCCGCTAGTCACCATCAAAGACTGGGTCAAAACCCAAGCCATGCTCTCAGACCGTCTCGGTATCGATGTTTGGCATGCTATCGTCGGTGGCTCTATGGGCGGTATGCAGGCGCTGCAATGGTCGGTCGATTACCCTGAGAGGCTGAAACGCTGCGTGGTCATCGCCAGCACACCGAAGCTCTCCGCACAAAACATTGCCTTTAATGAAGTGGCGCGGCAATCTATTCTCTCCGATCCTGATTTTAAAGACGGGCGTTATTTACAAGCTGGTACTTATCCTCGTCGCGGATTGATCCTCGCACGGATGGTTGGTCATATCACCTATTTGACCGATGATGCGATGAAAGCCAAGTTCGGTCGTGATTTAAAATCTGGCAAATTTATGTATGGCTATGATGTCGAGTTTCAGGTTGAGAGCTATCTACGCTACCAAGGCGAGCGCTTTAGCGAAAACTTCGATGCCAATACTTATTTGCTTATGACCAAAGCGTTAGACTATTTTGACCCAACGCGTGGCTATCTGTCAGTACAATCATCCGTACAGCCATCAACCCAGTCAATAGCACCATCAGTAGACTCTACAAATCCGTCGGAGTCTGGAGCGCTACTTGAAGACTCAATCGCGGCATCTGTCGAAACGACCAAAAATGCGACCGAAGAATCCGCTAAATATGAGCTTGCAGATGACTTAGCTACTGACAATGTCGCCACTGAAAACTTAAAAACTGATAACTTAAAAACTGATAATGAAACCGACAATGACAATGACGCTCAAACTGACAATGAAATTGATCGTCAGCAAGAATTAGCGGCGCTCAAAGCGGCCTTCGCCCATACTCAGTGTCAGTACTTAGTGGTGTCGTTTACCACCGATTGGCGCTTTGCCCCTGAGCGTTCGCAAGAGATTGTCGATGCCTTAATGGCGACTGGTAAACCCGTCAACTATATCAATGTCGATGCACCGCATGGTCACGATTCCTTCTTATTCGATATCCCCCGTTATATGGGTGCCGTCAGAGGGTTTTTGACCGCGCCATTTATCACGGACAGTCAGTCAAAAAACAGCCATCAGAAAACTGGAGAGCGCTCATGAGAATGGATCATCAATTGGCTGAGCGTTGGATTGCCCCGCAGTCCCATGTACTAGACTTAGGCTGTGGCAATGGCGAATTGCTCGCGCATTTACAACAAAATCGCGGCGTGACGGGATATGGGCTTGAGATTGACGAAGAAAAAATCAATGATGGTATCGCCAAAGGGTTGTCCATCATTGAGCAAGATCTGAACGATGGTCTCGCGCGTTTCGCTGATGATAGCTTCGATACCGTCGTCATGGCGCGTGCCCTGCAAGCAGTCAAGTCACCAGATGTACTCTTGCTCGATATGCTGCGAGTTGCCCGCGAAGCAGTCATCACCTTCCCTAACTTTGCCCATTGGCAAAACCGGCTGCATTTAGGGCTTAAAGGCATGATGCCCGTTTCAGAAGCGCTGCCTTATGAATGGTATAACACACCAAATATTCATCTATGTACCTTTAAAGACTTTGAGCAGCTTTGTGCCAAGCATGACATTCATATTATTAATCGCTTTGCCGTTAGTGATTCGGAGAAAGGTCACACACCGCTCATGAAAGCATTGATACGCCAAGCGCCAAATCTGCTGGCAGACGTCGCTATTTACCGCGTGACCAAACAAAAACCCGTATAGTCATAAGCAATTCTACTTCCTTTCAAGCTATCTAATGATGGCTAATACACACCTTTTTAACCTTAATACATTGTTAATTCTTTATTACCTCTTAGTAACTCTATGATTTTGTTGAGGACGCTAAGGTAGTGTTGAGGATTAAATCGTGTAATTAGTATTTGAGTTTCGTAAGTTTGGGTGTTAAGCTAGCAAAATAGTGTCAACCGCACCCTGATTTCGACCGTTTATCGGTCCGACTAACGGTGATTGCGACACTCAACGATTAATTATATTGCTAATAATTAGGTAGGTTTATATCGCAAGATTTCACCTAATTGTTATCACCGCCTAACTGTCTTTAGCGAGACAATGTTTAGCGGTACAACTCTTTTTGCTTATTAACTGCCTAATTTTGGAGCTGCTATGAAATTATTAAAAGCTGCGTTGTTCACTGCCTTGTTTTCTTGTGCCGGCCTTGCCAACGCTGAGTTAATATCAAACGTGCCACTTGATACCTCACGTTTTGAGCTAATGCCTGTCAGTGAATTGTCTAATCGTGCTGCCCAAGGCAACGATCACGCTCAGTTTTACTTAGCCAAACGTTTGCAAAAAGGTGAAGGCATTGCCCAAAACACCCAGCAAGCCATCCAATGGTATACCAAAGCTGCTCAGCAAGGCGTTGCCCCTGCTCAGTTGAATCTTGCCATCATGTACTTACGCGGTGAAGGTGTGCAGCCTAACTTGCAACAAGCGAAAGTTTGGTTAGAGAAAGCCGCGATGCGTGGCGATAACCGTGCCAGCTATACGCTTGCACTATTAGATGAGAAGCAAAAGAATTTGGTCGATGCTTATAAATGGTATGACTTGGCTGCCCGTGATGGCATGCTAGATGAAAAAGTCCGTAACAAGGCTCGTGGTAAAATCGGTCAGTTGGCATTGAACTTATCAAGCTCAGATATCGCTAGCGCTCGCAGCAAAGCAGATACTTGGTTTCAGAGTAAGTAAATCTGGCAAAATACAGTTTTAGTTTGAAAATAAAAAATCCAGCCTTTGAGCTGGATTTTTTTGTTTACACGGTCAATGCTGTTGTAGCTATTGGCTACTAGTTAACTCTTTCTTCTCTTGAGCTATTCTTTTGCTTTCCTTCTTTAATGGACTCCCGACTGGGCAAAAGCTCGCCGTAAAATTGACTAAAGTCGCGACCAAATTATCCTCTACGATAGAATAGTGAACGTACTGACCACGTTTATCACTTTTTACTAACCCTGCATTTTCTAATACTTTTAAATGCTTTGAAAGCGCAGGCTTACTCATCTCAAATCTATCGGCAATCTCACCTGATGTCAGCTCTGTACTAGATAAATAACTTAAGATTTGACGCCGAGGCGTTGAGGATAATGCCTCAAACACTTTTGCAGAATCTTCTTTTTCAGCCATAACGTGCTCCATTTTTTGATACTTATGTTCTAATCATCATACTTTTAATCATTGTCATTCTATTTTGCTGATTGAATAAATTCTTGCATTTATCCTAAATAACATTAAACTATTTAACTAATGAGTTAAATAACTAATTAACTCTTCATTACCTAGTTATTATCATACTCGAAAAGTCATGACTAAGGAATAGTGCGATGATTGATATTAATAAGACAGTAGTAATAGAAGGCACACCTAGAATGGTTGAGAGCGGTTTAACCAATGCTGAAAAAGGCCGAATGGTTTGGTCACCGCTAAAATCAACTTGGTATCTATTCCATACATCAATCGCTATAGTTGCAGGGTTTCTGACTTTTTCATGGAGCGCATTACTGGTTTTCGTCTTATTGACAGCTATTACCTTATGCCTAGGTCACTCATTAGGCATGCATCGACGTTTAATTCATAACAGCTATGAGTGTCCACTGTGGATAGAATATTTATTCGTCCATTTTGGCGTTTTGGTCGGTATGGCAGGACCACTCGGCATGATGCATCAGCATGATCTGCGAGATTGGTCACAGCGTCAGGTTAAGTGTCACACTTATCTAAGACATGGTAATAGCTTTGCAAGAGATGGTTGGCAGCAATTAAACTGTGATTTAGTCTTAGATAATCCTCCAAGGTTCATACCTGAACCACGTGTCAAAAATAGCAAAGTCTATCTACTAATGGAAAAGACATGGATGTGGCAACAACTGCCCTATGCTCTATTACTATTTTATTTTGGTGGCATAGCATGGGTGGTTTGGGGGATATCCATGCGTATCTTTGTATCGGTAACTGGACACTGGTTAGTCGGTCATTTTGCCCATAACCAAGGTCATAGAGACTGGCATATCGAAGGTGCAGCTGCACAGGGTTATAATATCAAGTTTGCAGGGCTTCTCTCGATGGGTGAGTCTTGGCACAATAACCATCATGCCTACCCTGGCTCTGCACGTCTAGGACTATACAAAGGACAATCTGATCCAGGCTTTTGGGTATTGAAACTACTAGAGCATCTAAAGCTAGTTTGGGATATTAAATTACCAGAGGATTTAGCTTATCGAGCTGAGTTAGTACCTGTATTAACTATGGAAAAACAAGACTTTGTAAAGATTAAATCGCGATTAGATGTTTCGGAGAAATCATGATGGATATTATAAAAGCGGTTATCTACAGTTCTCTTGCCCCATCCATTGTCATAATGACTTTATTAATTTTTGGCTTAAATATCCACTCGTTACTATCAGTAGTTTTAATAGTTTTTTCTATAAGCTTTAACACTCATTATTAGTCTCACCGGTGTGCTAGCTTTGGTTTTATCGATATATTCTACCGCCATGCTCATACCAATCGGAAGGTAGATTAGGACAAGACTTATTATTCTACATTCCACAATAATGAGGAACGATAACGTCTATTTGATAGCCACCTTTAAATCTTG
Organism: Psychrobacter sp. Pi2-51; assembly: GCF_904846665.1. Taxonomy (NCBI): domain Bacteria; kingdom Pseudomonadati; phylum Pseudomonadota; class Gammaproteobacteria; order Moraxellales; family Moraxellaceae; genus Psychrobacter; species Psychrobacter sp. Pi2-51. The sequence continues at coordinate 32,636 of NZ_CAJHBP010000020.1, read as the reverse complement.
GATTTTACGCCTACATTTTGCATAATTGTCGTGCCCCATCCTCATCTATAATTGAATGCTTATTTGCAATATATAACCAACTATAATGCGTGTGACAATTCAAACACAGGAATATATTAGCCAGTGTAGTATCGCCCGACACATAACGATTTGTGACCCTGCAATACTCACTATCTGGAACTCCCTCTGGACGAGAAATACCGTATTTAGAGTAAAGGTTTCTCTGCCAATCAACCATCTGCTGCAACTTTACAACCATTTGCGATTTACAGTGAGGACAGTTTTTTAGAACTGGCATTTCTACTTTATTGAAGCGACACTTGCTATGCTTGAGTACACCATCATCATTTACATAGTCAGTATTAATTTCAGAAAACTTGTTAATGTTAGATAAGGTATCAACACCAGCCTCAAAATTCACTTTATTATGCTTCAATCCGTATAACACACTATTATAGTGAGGTTTATACCTCTCAAATATTATGGAACCTACCAAAAATATCGCGATCAGATATAAGTCCATGATATCTGTCCAACTATATATTTTTGCCATAATTAAAATAATTGCGTATAGCGACAGGCATGCGAAATAGGGCCAGTGATGTAACAATGATTTAGATTTTTTATTTTCAACGATACTTACTTTGTTGATTTGATCGACATCAACTGGTTTCTCCGTCAAAAGACTGTAATTACAATGTGGACAAAATAGTATTCCTTTTTCGATTAAAGGGACAGCAAACGACTCATGACAACTTTCATGAGGACAAGTTAGGTTTAAAACTTTATTAGGTTTTGTTTTTGGCATGCAATCTCTTATTTTCTACTCGTCACAAATTTTGCACGATTTATAGCTCTATAAGGAACTATGGATCTTGTTAATATATTTTCTATGGTGATGGCTAAAGTAAATATAATTAGTTGCCTTTACCATGAAATAAACAGAACAGATAATGAGAAATGTCTACTATAGCAAGCTCTACTCATAGGATAAACGCCTAAAAGCTATTACAGCTTAGAGCAGATCACTTAATGAGTTATGTATACGCTTAACGATGCTATTAACTTTTAAAATATTCAAAACCTATCTAAAATTTGCTACACTACCCGCGCATTAGCCAATTCCACAATTAGACTAGTGTTATAACCCATTTTGAACTAATAAAGTCTATTTCAAATGAATGCGATATAGGGAAACCGAGCGCAGATTGTACCCAGAGTACATCAAGCGAGGATGACACAATAGCGTGTTTGCTTGAACCAGACTGTTAACCCAACGCACTAGGTTTACGACCTAGCCAGCAGGAGAAAAACATGAGTACTACTCAAAGTAGCAATATCCAAGATAGCACCACTCACAGCCCTACTACAACTGACAACAAGTCAGCCCCCGTCTACGATAGCGTGACTAATAACATTGTCGTTGCGGCACTCTATAAATTCACGCGCTTTGCAGACTTTGAGCAATACCGTGAGCCAATCTTGAATACCATGCTCGATAACGATGTAAAAGGTACTTTATTGATTGCCGCTGAAGGCATTAACGGTACGATTTCTGGCTCACGCCAAGGTATCGATACTGCCCTTGACTATCTGCGTAGTATTGAAGCGATTGGCACGTTTACTTTTAAAGAGTCGTATACCAATGAGCAGCCGTTTTATCGTACTAAGGTGAAGCTCAAAAAAGAAATCGTCACGATGGGTGTCGAAAATATCGATCCTTTGCAATCGGTCGGTCGCTATGTAAAACCAAGCGAGTGGAATGCGCTAATCTCTGATCCTGAGGTTATGCTCATCGATACGCGTAACGATTATGAGGTGCAAATCGGTACGTTTCAAAATGCCATCAATCCAAATACTGAAACGTTCCGCGAGTTTCCAGAATACGTAGCAAAAGAGCTTGACCCAACGAAGCATAAAAAAGTCGCGATGTTCTGTACGGGTGGTATTCGTTGTGAGAAATCTACTGCCTACTTACGAGAGCAAGGATTTGAAGAGGTTTATCATCTAGAAGGCGGCATCCTAAAATATCTAGAAGAAGTGCCTGCCAGCGACTCTATGTGGCAAGGCGATTGCTTCGTCTTTGACAATCGCGTGTCGGTCAATCACAATTTAGAAAAAGGCAGCTATGAGCAATGCTTCGCTTGCCGTATGCCCATTACTCAAGATGATATGCAAAGCTCCGCCTATATCAAAGGTGAGTCATGCCCGCATTGTATTGAGAAGGCAACCGATGAGCAAAAAGCGCGATTCCGTGAGCGTGAGCATCAAATGCAGCTAGCGAAAAAACGTGGTGAAGCGCATATCGGCAGCGACGTGATAGATGTGATAGAGAAACGCAAAGCCGCTAAGGTTGAAGCACAACGATTAGCCGATGCAGCAAATCAAGCCAAAAAGAGATAAACAGTCTTACTTCAGGCTCAACAAAAAAGAGAGTGCTCATTTAATTGAGCACTCTCTTTTTTTATGATAAATCTTCAGTGCCTATCAAAACTATTAGCACTGATATAGTTAATCCAATTTGAAAGCGGATTGACTATATTAAAATAAAATACGTACGCGGATCGTCTCTTCTACGTCTTTCAGCTGATCTAACGCAGCGGTCGAATCATTGTAATCGACATCCATGACCAAATAACCAACATCGCCTTCCGTCATTAAGCTCTGTGCCAAGATGTTGATATGCGCTTCAGCAAACAAGCGGTTAATCTGTGACAGTACGCCCGGTACGTTTTTGTGAATGTGCAGCAGACGATGCGAGTTTTCTTTGAATGGAACAGACACTTCTGGGAAGTTAACAGCCGTCGCAGTATCACCTTGATCAGAATATCTGACGAATTTGTCCGCTACTTCCAAACCAATATTAGCCTGCGCTTCTTGAGTTGAACCACCAATGTGCGGCGTCAAAATAACATTGTCAAATTTACGTAGTGGTGACTCAAACTCTTGGTCAGCAGATTTTGGCTCTTTCGGAAACACGTCAATCGCCGCGCCCAAGATTTTACCAGACTCAAGCACAGCAGCTAGGTCGTCAATTTCGACGCACGTACCGCGTGCAGCATTGATAAAGTAACTGCCTTCTTTCATTTGAGCGAATTGTTCAGCTTTCATCATATAGCGTGTGCTTGGGACATCAGGTACATGCAAGGTCACGATGTCGGCCGTTGATAACAGCTCCTCTAAACTTCCCACTTGTACCGCATTACCTAGTGGCAACTTGGTGACAGCATCATGATAAATGACTTTCATACCGAAGCTTTCTGCCAATACTGACAGTTGTGAGCCGATAGAGCCGTAACCGACGATACCGATGGTCTTACCACGCACTTCATGCGAGTTAGTGGCAGACTTACCCCAACCGCCGCGATGCACAGTCGCATTCTTTTCAGGAATGCCGCGATACAGCATGATAGCTTCGGCCAGTACCAGTTCAGCCACCGAGCGGGTATTTGAGTATGGGGCGTTAAAGACTGGAATACCCAGTTCACGAGCGGCTTCTAAGTCTACTTGGTTGGTACCGATACAGAAGCAACCAATACCGATCAGCTTGTGCGCATGCTCAAGTACTTCACGAGTCAGCTGCGTGCGCGAGCGAATACCAACAAAGTGAGCGTCTTTAATCTTTTCGATCAGCTCATCTTGATCCAGCGCGTGACTGATATTTTCGATGTTATGATAGCCAGCACCTTCCAATACTTTTAGAGCATTGGCATGTAGACCTTCAAGCAATAAAAAACGTATTTTGTCTTTCTGTAGTGATAACGCCATATGAGAACTGTCCTATAATTGTCTTATAAAAATCATCAGTGGGATAAGTCTGAGGGATGAAACGAAAACAGTCCCGATATCTTACACAAAATTCGACGTCGATGTTAGGAGATTAGATGAATTATTGGTTATCAAGCCTGAAAAATTTTTATGCTATAGTGAATCATTCTGTTTGAAACTGACCAGACCATTTTTTTGTAATTTACAGCCTGCCATATAGACAGATTATCACCTACTTATTGCCATCACGAGCTGACTGATCACTGAATTTAGAGATATTTCGTTATATAATAGTCAACCCCAGCATCGTGTTTACGCTAATATTGAGATTTTATCATGACGCCAACTACCGCTCAGCCTACACCCGAAACCAATGCAACTGCCGTCCAAGCTATTTTGAGTACTTTAATTGATACTCATGACTTTGATGCGAGCCAAATCAAAACCGACGCTGAGAGCTTAGAGCATTGGGGCAAAGACTGGACCAAGCACTTTGCGCCTGCTGCTGCTGCCATCGTCTTTCCAAAGACCACCGAACAAGTACAATCTATCGTACTGCTTGCCAATGAGCACAACGTCGTCCTCACCCCCAGTGGTGGTCGTACCGGACTGTCTGCTGGTGCCGTCGCAGCCAATGGTGAAATCGTCGTTAGTATGGATAAAATGAACCGTATCGGACAGTTTTATCCGGCGGATCGCATGGTCGAGATTGAAGCAGGCGTGGTCACTCAGCAGTTGCAACAGTTCGCAGAGTCTAAAGACCTCTACTACCCTGTCGACTTTGCCTCAGCAGGCTCAAGTCAAATCGGTGGCAACATCGGTACCAACGCAGGCGGTATTAAAGTCATTCGTTACGGCATGACCCGTCAATGGATCATGGGGCTGACTGTGGTCACTGGTAAAGGTGATATCTTGCAGCTGAATCGCGGTATGGTAAAGAACGCCACAGGTTATGATCTGCGTCAACTGTTCATCGGTAGCGAAGGCACGCTAGGGTTTGTCACCCATGCACAAATCAAACTTGAGCGTCAGCCGCAAGACTTAAACGTCATGGTGCTCGGTATGGACAGCTTTAACGATGTTATGAATGTATTGTCTGCGTTTCAAGCGCAGATTGATTTAACGGCATTTGAGTTCTTTGATGACGTGGCGATTGATAAGCTAATGGCACATGGTCAAGTACAAGAGCCGTTTGAGTCGCGTACCAAGTTTTATACATTGTTAGAGTTTGAAGCACCATACGAGCCGATCATGGATAAAGCCATGGCGATATTTGAGCACTGCATGGAGCAAGGTTGGGTCGTCGATGGGGTGATGAGTCAAAGCCTCGCGCAGGCAGAAGAGCTGTGGAAATTGCGCGAATACATCTCTGAGACCATCTCAGTATTTACCCCTTATAAGAACGATGTCTCTGTACTGATAAGCCATGTGCCTGAATTTATCACCAAGATTGATCATATTGTCAGCAGTAACTATCCTGACTTTGAAGTGTGCTGGTTCGGTCATATCGGTGATGGTAACTTACATCTGAATATCTTGAAGCCTGAAAACATGAGCAAAGATGATTTCTTTGCAGAGTGTCAGATCGTCAATAAGCACGTGTTTGAGACGGTACAGAAGTATGGCGGCTCAGTCTCTGCCGAACATGGCGTGGGTATGACCAAAAAGCCTTATTTACACTATAGCCGCAGCGAGACTGAGATTGATTACTTACGAGAAGTCAAAAAAGTCTTTGATCCCAATAACATTATGAACCGTGGTAAGATTTTTGATATGTGATTGGTATTTTAATCGCTTACCTCAAATAAAAAGACGCTAAACTCAAAAGTTAGCGTCTTTTTTAGCTCAGCTATAAAACTTATAATTTATAAATATAACAGTATCAGCGCTACTACCAGCAACACACTCAAAAAGCCTTGAACGATCAAAAAGGCCTGATGCGGTGCCGCGATATGACGAAACATATTGCCCAGTGCATTATAAGTAATGCCAGCGGCTTTTATATGTGGCGGGCTATCAAACGTTTTGATAATCTGCAAAAATTGCTCCGTACGCTTCGAGGTCCAGCCATGCGGGGCAAACGGTAAAAAAGGCGACAACTGCATGGCTTGCTTCTTGGTCGCTGGCGACCACAACCAACGCTCCAAAAATAGCAGGCGCATACGCCAATCAGCAAAGCTACGCTGATCGATCACTCGTAATAGCAAGACTTGCACATTTTTGTGACGACTATCGGCAAAAATACGCTTTTGCAAAGCAAGCACGTTTGATTTTTTACCTTCAATACATTGTAAGAAGTGACCATTGCCATAACATAAAGTACCCGTAATGCCATGCTGCTCATTATAGTCCCGAGCATGACCTTCTACTTCATCAAATATTGAGGCTTTTAAGCGCGTACTGAGGGTGATACTACTGACATACACCAATTGAACCAATGCTGAATCCTCTACTGTTTCTAGAGGGTCGACCGTATGTGTCAAGGGTGCCATAAAATAATCCTAAAAAGCCGCCTATAGACCGCAAAATGAAGTAAGTAAAACAAAAACCACGTTCAGACCAAGCAAAGACAAGGACATCGATTCACAAAAACGTAGCAAATATTTACTACGCGGGACTGTCATTGACCCGCTACATTGGTATGATAACTATCGAAATATAAAGTAATCAGCCAAGTCATGATGAATAAGCGAAGCCAAAAGTAACAGGAGACGCTACAGAATTTCGATGCTGTTAGATTAGGTACTGTTAGAATAGAGACTGTTAGATTAGATACTAATTACTAGACTAGGGCGTGTCATCATTTAGATTGTGAGGCTTAAAATGAGGAAAATTGCAGCCAAACAAGGAAGAAATTGCCGTAAATATGAACATATTGACAAAGTTTCTGACGATGTTTGGCAAAATTTAACCATTTTAAGACCACTAAATGTATCCATGTGCTAATTGATGACACGCCCTAGGTACTATTAGAACAGATGCTATTCATGCAAGTACGATTGATTCAGCTACTAACAAGGTCAGTCTTCTTAAATGTAGACGCTTGCAAACCTGTTAAAGCCCTCATTAAAACTTTTATATGATATGTAATTGCTATAACTCATTGTAAATAAAAAGATAAATTATTGTAACGATTATATAAGCGTATTGGAATATTTTTATCGCTTTTGTTACACAAAAATCTTTAGGTCTATATATAGCTATAGACACTACATCAGACACTACATCAGATACTACACCGTACAACGCATTAATTTTATGATATTCATTAACACCGCAGACAGGAACCTTATGAGTAAAATCGAAAAAATAGACGACTTTCACCTCACGATTGCTGAGATCAAGAAAAAAGATTATCCGCAGTTAAAAGCCTTGATGGACCGTGTTTATGTGAATTTGGGCGGCGCATGGTCAAAGACCACTATTCATACTTTGATTGATGCCTTTCCTGAAGGGCAGATTGCAATGTTTGATCATGATCAGCTGATCGGTATCGTTCTCTCTATGCGCGTGGACTATGCCAAATTCTCGAATCCGCATACCTATGATGATTTGATTGGGCACAAAGAAATCATTAGAGACAATCCAGAAGGTGATGCTATTTATGGCTTGGATGCGCTGATTGACCCTGAGTATCGTGGCTACCGTTTGGGTCGTCGTCTTTATGATGCGCGCAAAGAGCTGTGCCGCCAGCTGAACTTCCGAGCTATCTTGGCTGGAGGTCGCATTCCTAATTACTACAATCACAAAGATTTGACCCCTGGTGAGTATATCGACGCGGTCGAATCACGTGAAATCCATGACTCTGCCCTTTCCTTTCAGCTATCCAACGGTTTTATCGTTAAGCGTATTTTGACCGCTTATCTGCCAGATGACGCTCAATCTAAAGGCTTTGCTACTCTACTTGAGTGGGCCAATATTTATTATGAGCCGCAAGATTACAAGCCGAATACCCGTAAGTCAGAAGTGCGTATCGGTGGTATTCAGTGGCAAATGCGTGAAGTTGAATCGCCTGAGGAGCTCTTGCAACAAGTAGAATTCTTTGTCGATGTCATGGCCGATTACAACTCAGATTTTGCTTGCTTACCAGAGTTCTTTAACGCGCCATTAATGGGTCTGTGTGAATCCACCGATCAAAACATCGCCATTCGCTTTTTGGCCGGTTATACCGAGTGGTTCAAAAACGAAGTCTCGCATCTGGCAGTCAGTTATAACGTCAACGTTATTGTCGGCTCCATGCCATTAATAGACGAAAACGATACATTGTACAATGTCAGTTATTTGTGTCGCCGCGATGGTACGGTGGAAGAGCAGCGCAAAATCCATATTACGCCGCATGAGCGTAGCGCTTGGGTGATCGAAGGTGGTGACGAGGTCAAAGTATTTGACACGGATGCCGGTCGTATTGGTATCTTGGTCTGTTATGACGTTGAGTTCCCTGAGCTTGCGCGCTTACTGGCGCTTGACGATATGGATATTTTGTTTGTGCCTTTCTGGACAGATACCAAAAACGGCTATTTACGTGTGCGCCACTGTGCCCAAGCGCGAGCCATTGAAAACGAATGCTATGTCATGATTTGTGGTTCAGTAGGCAACTTACCGCAAGTTGAAAGCTTAGATATTCAGTACGCACAGTCGTCGATTTTTTCACCGTCAGACTTTGCTTTTCCGCATGATGCGATTATGGCCGAAACCACAGCAAACACTGAGATGATCTTTTTCTCAGATGTGAACTTAGATAAGCTGACTCACGTCCGTAACGAAGGCTCGGTACATAACTTGATTGACCGCCGTGATGATTTGTTTAGCTTAAAATGGAAACGAAAAGCAAAAATTCCAGCGAGTAAATTAACCGACGAAGAGCGCCTTGAAAACTCAGGCAGTGTGCTCATTGGTGATCCACTGCAAAATCGTGCACAAAAGCCTTAATCGGTTATCTTAAAAAGTAACCACTAAAAACAATTACATAAAATTGATGAGTAATACGGCTGACATTTCAGCCGTTTATTTTTATCTATCAAACACATTTAGAGCAAAAATGTAGCCATTATGACGACTGATCTCGCAAGTAAAAAAGATATTCTTAAGAAGACACCAAAGCAAAAAGTGCTTTCTATAGTTAAAACCCTGCTGATATATGGTTTGATGTTTGCCGTTATTTATACCGCCATCAATTGGTGGCGACAACCCGTCATGCCAGCCAACCCACAATTGCAATTAATAGACTACCAAGGACAAACGGTTGATTTAGCGGCACTGAGTCAGGAGAAGCCGACACTGGTATATTTTTGGGGTACGTGGTGTTCAGTCTGTAGTTTCACCTCGCCAACCATAAACAAACTTGCCGCCGCAAATAATTATCCAGTCGTTACGGTTGCCATTAAATCAGGCACTGATCAAGAGCTGCACCGCTACCTTAATGAAAACAGTTATCGCTTTACCACGGTCAATGATCAAGAAGGAGAGATATTTGCTGATTGGCAAGGGCAAGTCACGCCTTCTTATGTCATCTTAAAAGATGGCGAGATGACGCAAGGATTGACAGGTATTCAACCACTCTGGTCGCTTAGATTGCGCTTATGGTTATCCTCCGTTTTTTAGACCTACGCCAATTAGGCATCATCTAGGATCTGTTGAACATTCAAACTTGCCAGACCTATGATTTAATGAGCAAAGTATTTATGCTGACATAAATGATTGGTTTTGGCTAAAAACAGGACGATACTGACCAGCTCTTTTTACCCTTCCCGTTTTGTCATATAATAGCTGCCGTTATCATCGGTGCTAGACTAATTATTCTGATAAATGCATTTCTTGTTGCAATCGTCCCGTTAGTATTTATTATGGACGTAACTATTCACAAGCAACCTACTGTAAGCAACATTGTCTAAGACAAAAAACGAGTATCGATTATCAAATATTTGACCCCATATTATATTTAACGTTAAGCTTAAATTTCACACCTGACTCTACATCAATTTTTTAATCACTTTTTAACCTATCTTTTAACCTACTTTTTAAAAAGACACCTTCTATGACTGATAAAAGTACTGATACGCCAAGCCAAGACTATAAAGACACGCTAAATCTTGCTGATACGCCCTTTGCGATGCGCGCAAACCTTGCCAAACGTGAGCCAGATTGGCTGGCTGCGTGGGAAGCGGATGACGTGTACGGCAAAATTCGCAAGGCGCGTACAGGTGCGACCAAGTACATTTTGCACGATGGCCCTCCATACGCTAATGGTCAGATTCACTTAGGTCATGCGGTCAATAAAGTGCTCAAAGACATTATCGTAAAGTCAAAAACCTTATCAGGCTTTGATGCACCTTATGTGCCCGGTTGGGATTGTCATGGTCTGCCTATCGAGCAAAAGGTCGAAGCCAAGGTCGGCAAAGTCGGTCAAAAAGTCTCTGCGACTGAATTTCGTGGTCTGTGCCGCGAATATGCAAGCACGCAGATTGAGCTACAAAAGGCAGACTTTAAACGTCTGGGTGTGTTTGGTGATTGGGACAATCCTTATTTAACGATGAACTTCCATCAAGAAGCCAACATCGTGCGCGCACTGGCCAAAATCCATGACAATGGTCATGTCACTCGCGGTATGAAACCCGTTAACTGGTGCTTGGACTGTAGCTCTGCGCTGGCTGAGGCCGAAGTGGAATACCAAGACAAAGTCTCAGATGCTATCTATGTCAGTTTTGATGTGCTTGATACGCAAAAAGTTGCCGCATTGAGCGAGATTAATGGCAATATCGCAGCGGTCATCTGGACGACGACGCCTTGGACGTTACCAGCTAACCAAGCCATCGCCATACATCCTGAGCATGACTATAGTGTGGTGGCGACTGAAAAAGGCAACTTCTTATTAGCGACTGATTTGGTTGAAAGTGCACTGACTGAGTTTAAACTTAGCAATGAAGGTGTATTGGCAACTGTATCCGGACGTGAGCTTGAAGGTCTACGCGCCCAGCATCCACTGATTGTAGACCGTCAAGTGCCACTTATCTTGGGCGATCACGTAACCACGGATAGCGGTACTGGCTTAGTCCATACCGCACCGGGTCACGGTCTCGACGATTATATCGTTGGTCTGAAGTATGATTTACCTGTTGAAAACCCAGTAAGCGGTACGGGTGTCTATTTAGACAGCGCGGCGGTATTTGCGGGCGAGCATATCTATAAAGCCAATCCAAAAATCATCGCTGCCCTACACGACAACGGCCATCTCGTTAGCCATACCAAGATTGAGCACAGCTATCCGCATTGCTGGCGTCATAAATCACCGATTATCTTCCGCGCCACGCCGCAGTGGTTTATCAATATGGAAACCAAAGGTTTACGTGAGCGCGCGCTTGCTGATATTCCAGCGGTCAATTGGACGCCAGCATGGGGACAGAACCGCATTGAGTCAATGATGACGGGTCGCCCAGATTGGTGTATTTCACGCCAGCGTACATGGGGCGTACCGATTGCCTTTTTCACTCATAAAGAAACGGGTGAACTACATCCAAACACGCTTGAGCTCATGGAAACTGCCGCACAAAAAATTGATGCAGGCGGTGTGGAAGCTTGGTTTGATGCCAGCTGTGAAGACTTTTTGGGTGCGGAAGCGGCTGACTATGACAAAGCGACTGACACATTAGATGTTTGGTTTGACTCAGGTACGACGCATTTTGCCGTACTGGAGCAACGCGATGAATTGACCAATCCTGCTGATCTGTACTTAGAAGGCTCTGATCAACATCGCGGTTGGTTCCAGACCTCCTTATTAACCTCTGAGGCCATGTACGAGCGTCCTCCGTTTAAGCAAGTATTGACTCATGGTTTTGTGGTCGATGAAAACGGTCGCAAGATGAGTAAGTCGCTTGGCAACATCATCACGCCGCAAGAAGAGATTAACAAAACAGGTGCAGACATGCTGCGCTTGTGGATTGCCTCGAGCGATTATCGTTATGAGATGAGTGCAGGCAAAACGGTATTCAAAGGCGCAATCGACATGTATCGCCGTATCCGGAATACCTTGCGTTTCTTGCTTGCCAATACCGATGACTTCGATCCAGCAACCAACAGCATTGATATCAATGAGCTGGTCAGCCTTGATAAGTTTATCATTGAGCGTACGCAAACCGTGCAAGCACAAATCATCGACGCCTATGATGCGATGGATTTCCACCAAGTCACTCAACTTATTGCCGCGTTTTGCTCGCAAGACTTGGGTAGCTTCTACTTAGATATTATTAAAGACCGTCAGTACACCACCCAGACTGATGGACAGCCGCGTCGCTCTGCGCAAACGGCTATTTATCATATCGCCCAAGCGTTGATTCGCTGGATTACGCCGATTTTGTCGTTTACTGCCCAAGAAGCGTGGGAAGTGTTAGAAGGTAAAAACGGCAATGAAGCAGGCTATGTGTTTACCGAAGAATGGTATACCTTCCCAGAGTTTGAGCTAAGTGCGATCAGTACTGATGATTGGCAACGTATCATGCTAGCCAAAGATATGGTGAATAAGCATATCGAAACCGCACGCGGTGAAAAAATCATCAATGCTAATTTATCTGCTGACGTTGATTTGTATGCTGATGGTGCGATGCATGAAAGCTTAGCCAAGCTTGGCGAAGAGCTGCGTTTTGTACTTATTACCAGTAGCGCAACCTTAAAACCGATGAGTGATGCTCCTGCTGCTGCTAAGAATGACGCCACAGAGCAAGCTGAAAGCAGCACTAAAGAAACGGCAGACTTAGTGGTCAATGTTAGTGCCGCGACGGGTACCAAATGCGTGCGCTGCTGGCATATCCGTAATGACATCGGTACCGATAGCGCACACCCTGAACTATGTGCCCGCTGCGTCACTAATGTCACGGGTAACGGCGAGGTGCGCCACTATGCCTAATCCGACACCTAACTCAGAGCCCAACCAATCAGAGTCACCTGAAGACAAGCAGCCGCAGTCTAAGGTCGACCACTCGCCAACCCCTGCCCATGCAACAACGGGCAGTTCAACGACACCGAGAAGTCGCTTGACTAAAGCACCAAAGATGATTGCTAATGGCAGTCGTGCTTTTATGTGGTATTTGGTGTCACTGGTTGTACTTATCATCGATCAGTGGACGAAGTGGCTGGCTGAAACCAACCTGACTTTCCATGAGCCAGTGCCTGTTATCGAACCGTTTCTTAATTGGACTTTAGCATACAATTATGGCGCTGCTTTTAGCTTTTTGGCGGATGCAGGCGGTTGGCAGAAGTGGTTTTTTTCGGGACTTGCTCTAATTATGTCGCTGTTTTTAATCATTTATCTGATTAAAGCACCTCGTAAAGCCACGCTATTATCGCTCGGACTGGCTTTAGTGCTTGGCGGTGCAGTTGGTAACTTAATAGATCGTCTGCTACATGGTCACGTGATCGACTTCATCCATGTACACAATGCTGACGTTTGGCATTATCCGATCTTTAACATCGCGGATATGGGCATCAGTATCGGTGTCGCGATGATTGTCATCGACATGCTATTTTTAGAAAAGAAGCGTGAGGTTTAGCGCTTATAATCGTACATAGTTTTTAGATTTAAAAGGTGGGTTACGAATAAGTAACCCACCTTTTTTGTTGTTTGTTATGAGCTAAAGTATTAACAAATTTTGATGTAATGGACATTTTCTATAGTTCGCTACCATCTAACATGGGGTTATCCTAAATATAAATCAGAACCTATCAAATATTGACCCTCTCCGTGGTGAAAAAAGCTTTTCATAGAATTTAGTGGCATAGTCATCAGTCATTCCAGAAATAAAATCACTTATTACACGAAACTTAGCGACACTGTCATTCTCAGAAATTTCTTTATAACGGTTTTTTGGAGATTCTGGTAAGAATCTTTCTGGATCAGTTGCTAATACTTCGAAAATTTCTACGACTAGTTTTTGGCCTTTAAATTCTAATTGTTGAACATTTTCATGTTTAATTACTTTTTCTAGTACTAATTGGAAAATTACACTGCGCAATGCTTCAAGATTATTCGGTAGCTGGACTTTATTCTTTAATAGTAAATGACTAAACTCTGAATTTTGAACTACAACTTCTACGTTTGTAATAAACAAATTAACCAATTTACCAATACACTTTTTACGTTTATGACTTGACGAAAATAATTGTTCAGCGAGCTCTTTAAAGTTTTCATTGAAATGTTTGTTATGACAAGCAATTATAATATCTTCCTTCTTAGAAAAATACTCATTCCAAATTTTCTTAGTTATCATACCTAAAGAAATGGCATCTTCTAAGTCATGCAAACTGTAGGAAATTTCATCAGCTAAGTCCATAATTGAAGTGTCTAGCGATTTGTATAAAGGTTTATTGTCCTCAACCTTTCTTAGTATAGACCTATCTGCTGGGCTAAAAGGCTGTAATATAAAATCTACAACCTCCTCTTCTGTATCTAAATAACATTTTGGTGGCTTATATATTTTATCTTTAAACAACCAACTTGGTGAATGCTCTTGTGATTCATTACAAGATACTAGATTGGAGTATTTAACAGGATACTTTAGAACACCTAACATCATACGTCTTGTTGGGTTGATACCATGAGCTTCTGTATACTTTTCGAGCTTAGATAATATTCTTAAAGTTTGACCATTACCCTCAAATCCTCCATAGTCTAACATACACTTATTCAAAGCAACTTCGCCACCATGACCGAATGGTGGATGTCCAATATCATGTGACAAACAGATCGCTTGCATTAAAGTCGAACTAGGTAGTATTTCATCATACTTATTTTTCGACTTAAGAACTTCTAATATACCAGTACCAATTTGTGCAACTTCCATTGAGTGAGTAAGACGCGTCCTATAAAAGTCACTTTCACCTAAACCTAGCACTTGAGTTTTTGCTTGCATCCGTCTAAATGCAGAAGAATGAATCAACCTTGCTAGATCTCTTCCCCATTCTGATCTAGTGTCATTTGGTCGCTTCTCATCACCTACAACCCTGCTTTCCCAAACCTTATCATTACAATTTTCTTCCATAAATTATTCCACTTTTTCATTAAGTATTTAGGTTTATGTTAGATGCATTAGCTAGGCAAAATATTTTGCCACGTTTCAAAATACTTACTACATCCTCGACAATGTCCACAAGAGACTTCAGCTTTATGACAGCTATGTGCCCAAAACAATAGAGACAATGGTATCTTTGACTCTCTAATTAATTCCTGTGTCGACATATTTATGGCAGGAGCCACTACTTCAATATTACCTTCTTGGAAACTCAAAAGCGTATTCACTTTCTCTATAAAGCCTAAAGTTCCATCTACGTGTTGACTATCCGTCTTTACACTTCCTATTATTATTTGATTAATATTCAAGGTAATGGCTTTCATCGCAGCTATTGTTATTAACATTTGGTTACGGTAGGGCCACCAGTCAGAAGCTGGTGCATTTTCATTTATAGGTTTCCCTGCCATATCTCCTGAACCTAAATCACCCAAATCTATAGTTAAAATATGATGACTTATATTTAGCTCATTACAAATTTGTATAGCAGATTCTATCTCAGCTTGTGCTGCTAACTGACCATAATCTATAGTAATCGCATGTGAAGGGCGTTGCCAAAATGCTATACAGATAGAATCCATACCTCCAGAAAGTAATATTACGCTACTCATTACAATAAATACTCCCAAACAGTCTTGTATAATGCTGTTACATAATCATCAACTATTACACAATCTGAACCTTCTAACATTTTTAGGCTTTCTGGCTTTTCACTCTCACAATAAGCTACTACCTTTTTATTCAATGCACGAGCATATCCAATTTCAAAAATAGTGCCTGTATCAAGCCCATCGCAAATTGCAAATAATATATCAGACTCTTCTATAGCTTTTAGATCAGCCATTACGACCTCATCAGCTGATCCAAGACCTATATCATGATACGGAGAAAATACTTTCAACCCCATATTTTTTAGTTGTAAATAGGTCTCGTGAATTAACCAAACTTCTGATAAAGTAAAAAAAGGACCTGCTAAATAGACAGTTGCTTGAGATGGGTCTTTAATATTAGGTATCTCTTGAAGCTTATCTTTAAAAGAATCAAATTCTTCAAAGAAATTTTGATTTGCAAATCCCTTAGTAAGGCAATAGTAGGCTGTAGCCTTTGATGCTATTGAGGCGGCTTCTTCGGCACTACAGTTCTTTATCATCCACCAATATGCAAAATGCGCTGAAAAATTGTCTCCTGAGCCAATTTTATGTACATTTAAAGTTGCATAACTAGGTATATGTTTTTTAGTAATACTATCTCCACTTATTTCGAAAGCATATGCACCAGTTGGACCATCTTTTATAATTATAGCTTCCACATTATCAATCATTAATATTTCTGCAGCTTCATCTAAAGAGGTCGCTTTGTTTTTAGTCATCGCATAGGCTTCGCTTCTATTTAGGACTAGAGCTACTGAATTTGCTGATGAATTATTCTCATTAAATATTTTAGGATTGGAAGTGCTTTGTGGATCATAGACAACTCTGTCAGCTGTAATTATTGCTTCACCCTCAATCATTCCGAATAATAATACATTATTAGCTTCTACTACTATTTTCTGCTGTCTAATTACGGAGCTAATATTTGGATCATCTAGTGCATATAAATACTCAAATCTGATTAGTTGACTGGTCATTATAGGTTGAATAGTTGAGCTCACATCAGCAAGCGCACATCTTTTAATAATGACGCTTTTTGTTTGTTCATTCATGTATGTGTATAGTTCAGTCTTGCAATGAAGCATATTTAAAGCTTCAACCGCTCTACCTGCAGAACCATAAATCTCATTCCAGTATGGTCTTTCGCAATACTCTTCGTAAACTCCACCTACTACCGTTATAAAAGGCTCTAATTCCATTAGGCTTAATCCTGAGGTTGGCACATTATTTTTATTTTGACTTTAGCTATATTAATATCGAGTATTTCTGCAACATATATATAACCTTCTTCTATACAGTCTATTATTTCATCACTTTTAATAGAAGAAATACCACCGATCAAATTTCCATATTTGTCGTATACTTTTATTAGCTTAATAGTATTATTACTCTCGACTTTTACTTCAAGAATATCTCCTATATTTAACTTTTTCACACCACTTTTAGGAGAATTTACGTATGTTATTTCGTTTATTAACTGACAATAATTATTGTTACCTTGGCCTCCTTGAACATTGCCAAGCCCATCCGAATTATCTGAATGTCTGTTTGTACTAAATGAGCTATTTCCACCACTGCTACCTGACATATCTTTCTCCAATGTAATCTTCAATATTAATATATATACACTATTGTTTATTTTTGCAAGGAAAACATTTGTTTATAAAAGTTAATTTTACTAAGTGTTTCCTTATTTTAAAAATGGTAATGAAGATGAGATAAATTGCAGTCAAACAAGAAAAACAGAGCGTATAATATCGATATATTAACCAAATATTTGCCACTATTTGGAAAACTTTAGCCATTTTTAGTCTATCTAGATGTCTATCAATTTAATTGAGGACATGTCCTAATATTTTAGTTCTCATTTATAGCAGCCCTGATAATAAATTGGCCAAAGTCTCCAACCCACCACCCGCCATCACAAACAACAGTCCTGCCATGTTAATCACCACGGTCAAATAATACGCCATGCGAAACTCAGGTTTTTGTGATTTATGCCGCAAGTAAGTCTGTGCGACCATTGCTCCTACCCAACCACCCAATGCACTTAGCAGATGCAAAGTAGACTCAGGCGTGCGCCAATCACCACTTTGCGCAGCGGCTTTGTCTTTGGCATACATCATATAAGTAATCAAACCCAAAGCTACATACCAACCGACGACCAGCCAGCTTAGCTTATTCATGGCCGCTAATAAGATTAATACCCCATAAAACCCCACACCAAGGAACAAGCGTTTTTTCTGTCCTGCTTCAAACTCCGCTTGATGACTACGCTTTGCATTACGATGACGGATTTGCTGATTCTTTTGTGCCATTTTCTGTTGCACAAAGCTCAGCTCTTGCACGTCTTTTGCCTGCATCCGTCCTTGGCTATCTTGCCCAAGCGTAAAGACGACTTGCTCACCCACTTCAGGGCGACGGCGTGCTTTAAATTCATTGATATGAAAGAATACTGAATCACCCTGCTCAGTGTCGATAAAGCCAAAGCCTTTATCATCTTGCCACTTTTTAATGTGGCCTCGTTGCTTATTTGCCATGGTTCCTCCAAACCTCATTTAGACTTGCCAAATATAGTACACTATTTGCGTTACACTATTTACGCTTACAACCTTTCTCAGATGGCTTATCATTTCTTATATTAATTTTTTGACCTGAACTTCTAATCCCGCAACAGATGGCTTTTGACTATGACCGACTCACAATTTATCAACCCCAATGAAGACACGCGCATCACTTTTGGCAGTCTCGTAAAGCTGCATTTTGAAGTATCATTAGAGAACGGTACGATGATTGACTCTACCTTTAGCCGCGATGCGCCTGTGACGCTGACCATTGGTGACGAGAGCTTACTACCCGGTTTTGAGCAAGTGTTAATGAACCTGCGTGCGGGTGACACACGCTCTGCCCACCTTGATCCAGAGCAAGCATTTGGTGATTGGAATCCTGACAATATTCAGCATTTTAGCCGCCCTCAGTTCGCGCTGGTCGCTGATAATCCAGAAATTGGCATGATGATAGAATTTGAAGATAAAGGCAAAAACACCCTACCCGGTACCATCAGCGCCATCGATGATGACCAAGTCGAAGTGGACTTCAATCATCCACTCGCTGGGCAAGCCGTATTGTTTAAAGTAAAAATCTTTAAAGTGACACCGCCCGGTGTAACAGGCATAAAGCTCATTTAAAACAATTCATTTAAAAATACTCTGTTGAATGAACGATAAGGATAAAAAATGCAATATCAAAAACTGCCACAAATTAATGAAGACGTTTCCAAAATCTGTCTAGGTACGATGACGTGGGGACAACAGAATGATGAGACCCAAGCGCATGAGCAGATGGACATGGCGCTAAGCGAAGGGGTGAATTTTTGGGACACGGCAGAGATGTATCCATCGCCGCCGGACAAAGACAAACAAGGCGATACCGAACGCTTTATGGGCACATGGTTTAACAAAACCAAACAGCGTGACAAAGTTATCCTTGCCAGCAAAATGTCACCGATGGATTTTTTACGCGACGGGCAAACACGCTTTAATGCTAAGCAAATCAGCAGCGCCATTGATGGCAATCTTGAGCGTTTGCAAACCGACTATATTGATATTTATCAACTGCACTGGCCTGAACGCCAAGCGAATTTCTTCGGTCAGCGCGGTTATACTGAAGAGATGGCAGCGCAGTCACTAGACGATTTAACGCCTTTTTTAGAGACCATTCAAGCATTAAATGATGAGATCAAAAAAGGCCGTATTCGCGCTTATGGGCTATCGAATGATACTGCGTGGGGACTGATGCGCTACCTATGGGAAGCAGACAAAAATGGCTTGATTGCCCCCATCACTGTGCAAAATCCCTATAGCCTGCTGAACCGCTTATATGAAGTCAATATGGCAGAGATTGCACATCGTGAAAATGTGGGTCTGCTTGCTTACTCACCGCTTGGTTTTGGCGTTTTATCTGGTAAATATCTCGATGGCAAACGTCCGACTGGCGCACGTCTGACGATGTACGACCGTTTTGGGCGCTACGTAAACGAACAAGCCAAATCAGCCACTGAGCAATATGCCAAGATAGCCGCTGATGCAGGTTTGGACATGGCACAGATGTCATTGGCTTTCGTCAACTCTCGTCACTTTGTCACCAGCAATATCATTGGGGCAACGACCACCGAGCAGCTCAAATCTAACATTGATAGTGTCAATGTCGAGCTGACAGCAGACGTATTAGAGGCGATAGAAGCCGTACATACACAGCAGCCTAATCCATCACCATAATCTGCCCTCTATCAGAGCGTAGTGGATTAAATTAAGTACGCTCTATTGAAGCTCCCACCAAAAAGGGCGCAAATCGCTAGTATTATCACCGCGATTTGCGCCCTTTTTTTGACTATTACTTCAACTGCAAATATTTAGTCTTTAGCTGGTACGTTAAGTACTCTTGAATGTAGTTCAGCCAACCCCTCTTGCATACGTAACTGCAATACATTGGTCAGCTCGCTTTTGCTACAGCCTGCTGGATCTATCGGCGCTAGTGGCAATACATAAGCGGTTACGTCTTTGCTATCAAGCACTTTTTTCATGCTGTCCTTCATCGTCAGCTTGCCATAATATGGCAGTGCTTCGCTTAATGTACCGTCTTTATTGACATAAGCGATAACGATGGGGCGAACCGGAACGTCTGCCTCTATCGCTGCTTGTAACAATGTCCCATGAATGCGTTTGATTTTTTTACCATCAGTAGTCGTCGCTTCTGGAAAGAATATCACCGAAAATCCTTTCGCTAAAAAGCTAGCAATCTGCGCTGCCACCGAGCCTGCATCACCGGAACCACGCTCAATAAATACCGTACCTGCCGCATGAGCCAACTTGCCAAATACTGGCCACTCACCGATTTCTGCTTTGGATAAGAAAAAGGCAGGACTCACCGTGCCCACGACCGGAATATCCATCCATGACACATGATTGGATACCCATAGACCATGATGCTGTTGCACTGGCTCAACTTCAACGACCTTTACCCCAAAGGAGCCTGCCATCTTACGACAAAACGCTTGAATATAGCGTGGCAGTTTTTCGCGTGGTGGCTGCTTAAATGCGCCAATACGCTGAGCAGCCCTAAGACCACCAGCGATCGTCGTGGTCATTCCCGCGATTTGTTTACCGCGACCCCATTGTTGTTTGAGTGAAAAGCCTGACTTAGCTTGGCTCATCTGCGTCCCTCATGATTGAATGTTTGGTTTTTAGATAGTTAAAAAAACGAGCTAAGTATAACAAAGTTCTGTCACTCAGTGATAGCTTGTTCACTCAGTGAGTGTTTACTTTTATACAAATGGGTAATGAAGCAGATTTATAGAAAATCAGCCACCATAAATGCTGTAACATAAAATCATCGCTAATTATGCCAATACCCTTTAATATCAAGTGATAAGACCACATATAGACAACCATCTGAACGTTATATCAAAGCTTACTGAATCAAAGCTTACTAAATTGATAATAGCGATTTATTTACTTTATTAATAGGTGATACTCTTTGGATTATTTTGAAAGACATGAAGGTGGCGAACGCGCCATTATAGTACATTTAGACATCCGCCAAATTCAAGATCCTGACGATCTAGGTGAATTTGAGCTATTAGCAGACTCAGCAGGGGCTGATCGTTTGGCGTTGGTCACAGGCTCACGCCAAAGACCCGATGCCAAATACTTCGTCGGTAGCGGCAAAGCAGCAGAAATAGCAGAATTGGTGCGCGAGCATGACGCTGATATCGTCCTTTTTAACCACAGCTTATCGCCATCACAAGAGCGTAATATCGAAGCCTTGGTGCAATGTCGTGTACTGGATCGTACTGGTCTGATTTTGGACATTTTCGCACAGCGTGCGCGTACCTATGAAGGTAAGCTACAAGTAGAACTGGCGCAGCTGAACCATTTATCGACACGTTTGGTACGTGGTTGGACGCATTTGGAACGTCAAAAAGGTGGTATCGGTCTGCGCGGACCCGGTGAAACCCAACTTGAGACCGATCGTCGCTTATTACAGACTCGTGTGAATCAGCTAAAAAGCAAACTGGAAAAAGTGCGCCAAACACGCGCTCAAGGTCGAGCACGTCGGCAAAAATCAGACGTGCCGACTATTTCACTTGTCGGTTATACCAATGCGGGTAAATCCACATTGTTTAATCGCTTAGTCGATGAAAACATCTATGCGGCGGACAAATTATTTGCCACGCTCGATCCGACTTTACGCCGTTTAGACTGGCAGGGTGTTGGTCGCGTGGTCTTGGTCGACACGGTTGGTTTCGTCCGTCATCTACCGCATGAGCTAGTCGAGTCTTTTCATGCAACATTAGAAGAGACATTAGAGGCAGATTTATTGCTACACGTCATCGACTCTTCTAGTGAAGACATGCACGAGCAAATTCAAGCAGTCAAAGATGTACTGGCAGAGATTGACAATGATGTGCCGGTACTCAATGTCTACAATAAGATTGATTTGACGGATGAGCCCGCTCATATTGGTTATGCTAGCGAAGGTCAACCCAACCGTGTCTATGTTTCCTCTAGAGAGAACCTAGGCATGGAAGGGTTGTCACTTGCTGTGCAACAGCTGCTGACCGGTGCTTTAACAACCTTTGATTTGACTCTTCCTTATAATGCAGGTCAATTCAAAAGTACCTTGTATGAGCTGGGCGTCATTTTAGAGGAAAGCTACGATGATACAGGTCATGAATGCTTGACCATTCGTTTGCCAAGTGACAGACTCAGACAGCTCCTTGGTCAAGCCGACTTGAATCCTCTAGATGTATTGCCATTAGCACAAGCCACGCTACTGATGCCAGTCCTTGAAGAGTTCGAGCAGCCTGATGAAGATGAAGACCAACTTATGACGAAAGCAGAAGAACAAGCTTTTGATGATTTTGATGCCCTTAACTCTGAGACATTACACTCAGAAACATCAGAAGAAAAATAAGCGTAAAATTTGGGTGTATAGATTTGATTTGGATTTACAAATTCAAATAGCGTCTTCCCAAAACGCTTGGCTTCTCAATTAATAGGCCTTTTCATCAGTGGTTTCTTAACATAGAGTGTTAAATGATAAATGGACGGTATCAACGATATCGTCTATTTTTTTGACCTTCATTTTTTCACCATCATATGTCACTAGATTTTTCGACTAAAAACTTAGAAGATCAATAACCAGTCCTAGCGTTTTAGAGGCTTTATTAGTTGGTGTGCTCTCTATATAATCAACTTTTATATATTTAACCCATTTAGACGTTATCTATTACATTGAAACCATAACCGAGCAAAGACACCCCTCTTTGCTATGCTCTTGGCGCTACTGCCTACTCGATTTTATGAACACACTCTCTATCTCTGACTTGGCCAGCACTGCTTATGAATTCCACTCATTCCTCGCGTATGCCCCTATGGATGGCCGTCATCCTAACGTTGGTCATGATCATTTTTGTCCGTGAATCTGCCGTTATTATCTGTCAGTGGGCGGGTATCGAAAAAGCCGCCAATATCGTCGGTTTAATCGCGATGTTCTTTATCTTGATGGCATGGCGTTTACTTAAAGGCCTGCCCAGTTGGCTTACCCAAGCCAGTAATGTCTTATTGGTCGATAGTGGCTTTGCTTTTTTGCCCGTGTCAGCCGGTGCAGGCTTGCTATTATTCGCCTTAGGTGATGAGCTGTGGGGCGTGATGCTGACCATGTTAATCAGTACGCTCATACCACTATGGGGACTGGCCATTCTTGCCAACCACTGGCTAAGCGATAGCGCAAATACCAATACTACTCATAAGCAAAAACAGCAGCCTTGAGCTGTATAACCAAGGAAATGTAATGACTTTTGATAGCGTATTGATGGCGACCCTCGCAGCGATATTATTAACCTTGACAGCACATGTCATTGCCCGCGTCTTGGCTCGTAAGCTATCGTGGTTGCCAATGGTGATTACCGCGTTGATTCTTGTTCTTTTGTTCTTGTTTATCCTGCAATGGGATTACAATAATTATTATAGCGTTGCCAAACCCGTATTTGACCATCTATTAGGCTATGTCACTGTCCTTTTAGCCGTGCCACTCGCGGCAATGAACTTTAAGGGTTTACCAGTTAAAAAGCTGACTTTGATCGTAGCCATGGCCAGCGTCATTGGTGCATTACTACCTATGTCATTGGCTTATCTATTTTCCTTAAGCCACGACACGATACTCGCCTTTGCCACCCGTTCAGTGACCACACCCATTGGCTTGAGCATCGCCGATTTGATTAAAGCGCCACTGGCCATGGCCAACTTGATTATTATTGTCTCAGGTATAATCGGTGGCACTTTAGCGCGATTTTTGTTTCGCGGTATCGATGATGATCGTGCCAAAGGTTTGGCACTTGGCTTGGCAGCCCATGCTTTTGGCACAGTAGAAGCTTGGCAAATCAGTCACACTGCTGGTCGTTATGCTGCCTTTGGTCTGGCGGTCAATGGTTTGGTCACTGCCGTGTGGGTGCCTATTTTTATCAGTGCGTTTTCCATTTAATAGCTTTTAAAAATCCATCACTATCTTGAATAACTTTTCGTCTTTATTGAAAATTTACCGTCGCAGTGAGCATATTGAAGCGTTTGTATCAGCTTAAAAACACTGAAGTAGACATGCAATCGATGCGCTTAAAAGCCTTAGCCTGTTGATTTTTTTACAAATTAAAGGCGGCTTTTGTGCTTTGTTCTGCTAATCCTATGCGCTAAAAAGTTATTATATGTTATAGTAAGCAACTATTATTTTTTGTATCTATCGCAAGTGGTTTCTTGTTAAGCGTGACCATTGCTAGGTAGCTATCTTCAATGTAGCTGTAAAATCCAGCAAACACGGTAACCGCTTTAACGCGCAACATGACGCGCCTATAGGCAAAACAATTTGCTATTATTCGATAAAAAGTGATATCTATATGATAAGTATCTCCCCTTTGATTACCCGCTGTTTGTCTCCGCTTTTACTCAGCACCATTGCTAGTACACTTGCCCTCTCCACGCTTTCGATGACTGCTCACGCAGGCAATATGTATATCTATAAAGACAAAGGTGGACAAGTACTGCTCACCAACGTCAATCCTAGCGGCAACTTTGATAAATTCACCAAAAAAGTAAAGGTGACTTACTACAAAGACTCTAAGATGTATGATGGCAGTAATAGCAGCGGTAGTGATTATGGTAGCAGCACAGCAAGTAGTAGCGGTAGCCGCAACGCTTATGACAGCTATATTCGCGCCTCTGCCGAGCGTAATGGCGTAGATCCTGCCCTCATGAAAGCCATGATGCATACGGAATCCGCATTCAATCCCAACGCGCGCTCTCCTGTAGGTGCTCAAGGCCTGATGCAGCTAATGCCAGCCACTGCCCGCCGCTTCAAAGTGAGCAACCCTTGGAATCCTGCTGACAATATCGAAGGATCTGCTAAATATATCGCTTGGTTGATGCGTCGCTTTAACAACAACGTCGAGCATGCGGTGGCCGGTTATAATGCTGGTGAAGGCAACGTTGATAAATATGGTGGCATCCCACCGTTTAAAGAAACTCGCAACTATGTGAAAAGCGTAATGAGCCGCTATCACAGCTTATATAAAAATGACTCAGGTCTGTCCGGTAGTAGTATGAGCGCCAGCAACAGCAATACCACTGCTAGTAATGGTCTACAAAAAGTCAGTTATGGCACTAGCAGCAATACCAATAGCGCCAGTTATGCCAATTCAGCGTATGCAGCATTACGTTAATATAACTGTTAATGATATAACTAAATCAGCAGACACAAAAAAACCCGTTAATAAATAACGGGCTTTTTTATGCTTGATTGCTTCTTATGTCAAACAATCTATAAGTACTGAGCAAAAACAAACTCAGTACTTATTACATTTTGAAACTTACTTATTAGCTAGTGCTTGAGTTGCAGCAACTTCAGCAGCGAAATCTTCTTGCTTCTTCTCAATGCCTTCACCAACTTCTAGACGTTTAAAGCCAAGTACTTTTACGCCTTCAGCTTTCAATACGTCACCAACTTTTTTCTCGTTGTCCATGACGTATGGCTGACGCAATAATGTTACTTCGTCTAGGTACTTACGTAGGCCACCTTCGATCATTTTTTCAACGATGTTGTCAGGCTTGCCAGATTCTTTTGCTTTGGCTTCGATGATGTCTTTTTCGCGCGCTAGTACGTCAGCAGCGACGTCTTCGTCATCTACTGCAACTGGGTTGAACGCAGCGATATGCATGGCAAGGTTTTTGCCAGTGTCTGCACTGCCGCCTTCATAAGATACCACTACGCCGATACGTAGACCATGACGGTATGCAGCAATGTTAGCGCCTTCAAGTACTTCAACACGGCGGATTTGGATATTCTCACCGATTTTTTGTACTAAAGATACACGTGCTTCTTCAACGGTTTGACCATCGCCATAAGGCAATTCAGAGATAGCAGCAACGTCAGTCACGTTGTTCTCTAGAGCAATGCTAGCCACTTTTTCTGCAAATGCATTGAAGCTGTCATCTTTTGCAACGAAATCAGTCTGGCAGTTAACTTCTAGCAAGAATGCTTTGTTGTCGCCTTGAGCGATGATGATAGCGCCATCAGCTGCGATGTTACCCGCTTTTTTAGCGGCTTTGGCTTGACCAGACTTACGTAGGTTATCAATGGCAGTTTCGACATCGCCGTTTGACTCTTCCAACGCTTTTTTACATTCCATCATGCCAAGACCAGTACGGTCACGCAATTCTTTTACCATTTTGGCAGATACTTTTACTTCTGACATAAGAGTTACCTTTATATTGTTATGTATGGGAGTGCTTAACTTCTATTCAATATTTTCATACTATTTATAGAAACTATCTATCTATCTATCTATCTATAGGTACTATGTTTCATAGATACTATATTTTATAAATACTATATTGCTCTTGTAGTGATGATTGCTATTGTGATGAAAGTGCTCATCGTTGCTTGTGATAGCAGAAGTCGTTGTGATAACAGATC
The DNA here is from genome assembly GCF_904846665.1 of Psychrobacter sp. Pi2-51. Classification (NCBI taxonomy): domain Bacteria; kingdom Pseudomonadati; phylum Pseudomonadota; class Gammaproteobacteria; order Moraxellales; family Moraxellaceae; genus Psychrobacter; species Psychrobacter sp. Pi2-51. The sequence continues at coordinate 6,139 of NZ_CAJHBP010000020.1, read as the reverse complement.
TTGTGTATCATGAGGGCAACTATAAACGATAATACTCGCCTATTAACAAACAATCCATCAACAATAAGGCATGACGAGTAAAACTACATCATGCCTATTGTGAGCTTGTACGTATACGCTGTTAATACCTTTATATGGATGCTGATAGCATAACTATTAATACATCCTTACAAAGGTAAACCTTTTAGGTCAGCTATTTATTCTGCTGGAGTTGCTGCTTCTTCAGCTGGTGCTGCTTCAGTAGCTGCAACAGGTGCTTCTTGCTCAGCTTTGCCGCCTGCTTGAGTCTGTGCGTATTCTTTACCAGCAATGATCGCATCAGCCATAGAAGTTACATACAAAGTCACTGCACGGATAGCATCATCGTTTGCTGGAATGATGTAATCAACGTTATCTGGGTTTGAGTTGGTATCAACGATACCGATAACTGGGATACCTAGATTTTTAGCTTCTTTGATAGCAATCGCTTCATGATCTACGTCTACAACGAAGATTGCGTCAGGTAGGCCGCCCATGTCTTTGATACCGCCTAGTGAACGCTCAAGTTTTTCCATATCACGAGTACGCTCTAACGCTTCACGCTTAGTAAGCTTAGCGAAAGTACCGTCTTCTGCTTGTTTTTCTAGCTCTTTTAGACGGTTGATTGACTGGCGAAGTGTTTTCCAGTTAGTCAACATACCACCTAACCAGCGATGGTCAACGTATGGCATGCCAGCGCGGGCAGCTTGTTCACGGATGATACCGCTAGCAGCGCGTTTAGTACCAACGAACAATACTTTGTTTTTCTTAGCAGCTAAGCCGTTTACGTAAGTCAATGCTTCGTTAAACGCTTTTACAGTGTGCTCTAAGTTGATGATGTGAATCTTGTTACGTGCACCAAAGATGTATGGTCCCATTTTTGGGTTCCAAAAACGTGTTTGGTGACCAAAGTGAGCGCCGGCTTGTAGTAAGTCGCGCATTTCGATTTTGGTTGGATTCTTTGTAGCCATGTGAAATTCCTAGTGGTTGGGTTATGCCTCCACATCACAAAAACTGCCTATCTAGCGACACGCATCTGCTGAGGGTCAATGCTTATGAATACCGCATTAACTTTTTGCAAATTAATCAAGTCGCCAAACACCCAGCAATTTTTTGCCATGATGTGTGTGTCATTGGTTGATGGGTTGGTTTAAAAAATGAGCTATGATTTGAACTTAGCGATAAACACTAAGTTATAAAATAACTGCGCTATATTTTATCATAAAAGTACAGCTTACTGCTAGCGCTATTATCATGAGCCGCACAAGCTAAATATCAAATAAATGAACAAGCTATGGGACAAACCTTTGGATAAAAACCATAAAAAAAACGACGCTTTAACGTCGTTTTTTTCGCTGATTACTATCATTGGATCCACAGACAGCTACGTTCAGTGCCATGCTTAAAGGATCAGACACGCTCTAAGCGATACAAATACCAATCACCGCTTCGTAACCGCGCCAAGTAAATGGCGTGACATAGCTTTGGCGGTCTTTTGGTAAATAAGCGATACTGGGTGCACCCTCAATAATCTTGGGCGGTGAGATAATGAAATCTGAGCCAAACTCTGTACGTGCATTACCCGAGATGGTATTGGTCATCTCACCCAACAAGTCTTTCATCATCGTAATCGATGAATCTGGCTCGCCCATCACTTTTATGACTTCTCGCAACATTACGCTTGGCGCGCTCACATAGACGCAGCCTTCGATAGGTCCAGATATTTTAATGATGCCGCTATAATCATAACCAACGGCACTCTTATTACTGTTCAAATATGGCGTATCAATCGCCACTGGCGTATCATCAATCTGCGCAAAGAATGCGCTGATTGAGCTTAAAAAGACGCCTAATTTTTCTACTTTAACCATAATAGTGTATTGTCCATAGCTAACATCGATGATGTGTGGGTGCTTAGTTTAATCTTGCAAACAAACCACAATTTCACCGACTTGACCGCGCCAAGTAACAGGAATGATAAAAGAGCGCTCATCGTGCGGCAACACAATACTTTGCGGTGCGCCTTTAAAAACAAACGGCACAGAAATATGAAACTCTGAACCAAACTCTTTACGCGCATTACCCGCGATCGTATTGGCAACTTCACCAGCCAAATCGATGTAGTTTTCATCGCTTTTATCCGTTTCACCCATGCTGTCCAATATTGAAGACAGTAAATCACGGGTTGCCGAAAAATACACCACGCCTTTTTGTACCCCTGATATACCAATGACACCGGTATAGTCGTAGACTTTTGGCTGTTGATTTTCCAGCAAATAAGGCGTATCAACGATAAGTGATTCACTACCGAACTGATCAAAATAGTTAGTAATGATATTTAAAAAAATATGTAAATGTTGTTCTTTCATAATGACATCTGCTTAAATCGTTGGCTGAAGTTAGTCTTGCATAAGCTCATGTAAAGCTTCGACAAGCTCTTCTTCTGAAAAAGGCTTACATAAAAATCCACTTGCACCCAACGATAATGCTTCAATACCAGTCGATTTATCAGATAAGGCTGACACCACTAAAATACGAACTTCAGGATCGATCGCAATTATTTTTTCGATACACTCCAGACCGTCCATTTGTGGCATTGTCAAATCCATAGTAATGACATCAGGACGATGCACATTAAACTTCTCAATAGCTTGCACACCGCTGGTCGCCGTAGCCACCAACATAAACTCTCCTGAATCGTACGCACGCTGGATTCGGTTTCGAATGATATTAGAATCATCAACAATCATTAATTTATACATAACGTCTTTCTTATCCTCAATTAAGCTTTAGGCAAGGTAATGGTAAAGCGAGTCATTTTACCAAGCTCACTATTGACGTTGAGCTTACCGTCATACTCTTTTACTTGTGCTTTGATAATATCCAAGCCAACACCGCGACCACCATCTTCATCAGCGTGTTCTTTGGTCGAGAACCCTGACGTAAACAGTTGCTTTAATAGCTCACCCTGACTCATTTGAGCAGTAGCTTCTGCATCAAAGCGACCTTTGGCGATGAGTTTTTGGCGGATGCTGTCGTAATCGATACCCTGTCCGTCGTCTTGCAAAGTAATAACGAGATCGCGGCTATCACTCTGTATTTCTAGATCAATAGTACCAACGGCTGGTTTGTCAGCTGACTGACGTACCGCAGGCGTCTCAATACCATGTACCACAGCATTGCGTAACAGCTGAATACTTATTTCTTTGACGACATTTTTAAGATGGGCTGGTATCGCCGTGTGCGCTAACGTCTGACTGCTCAACTGCACTTGCTTACCTTGTCTTGCCGCGATGTCTTGCGCAAAACTTTGATAATAAGACAACTGATCATCATCCGACTCATCACTCAAATCAATATCAATATCATTACCGCTTGCCGCAGGCATGCTCATGGCTGATTGATGCGTTGATTGGTTTTCGCTAGCGGCTGGTGTCTTAATGTTTGATGCAGGCGTGGCTGATGATGCTACCGATTGGGTCGCATGAGTATTGTTTGTTGCACTGACACTTTTTGGCGTGGCTTGGTTGATACGCTCACCCAATGTTTCGATGGTATTAGATAGGCTGAGCAAATCATCTAAATGCACTGCTAACGGCAAGAAGTTATTACCTGATAATTTGCCTTGATTTTGCAACGCATCCAGCTTGTCTTCCGCATCGGATGCAATCTTAGTAAAGCTGTGCAGTTTCAGCGCAGAAGCTTCACCTTTTAGGCTATGCATTTCACGATAGATGGCTTTTAATTTACCTTCGAGCTCAAATTGTGAGCTACCTGGGTTTTTCAAAATGTTATTCATCTTGTCGATGTGCGCTTTGGTATTGGTAATAAATTCATTAATAATTTTTGGATTGACGTTTAAGATGGTTGTTAACATCTCAATCTGCATGTCATTTTGTGAGCGCTCTTTTTCTAGGCGCTGTTCTAAATATACGGCGTCTGAGACGTCATTGACGTTGACGAGAATACGAGCGATGTCTTTATTTTCATAAACCCGCGAAAACTTGAAGTCTAAATAGCGACTGTCGGCACCATCTGCTCCGTGAGCATTGTGCAACATGACTTTGTTTAACGGGTTTAAAGAATCGACCAGCTTTTCTTTCACACGCGGATTATATAGCTGCTCAATGAATTGGCGGGTGGTGTTTAGGTCTTTATCAGAAATACGACCACGCAAGACATTGGTAAAGTTTTCTCCTGCTAGGGTGTCAGCACCGATAATGTTGGTCAGTGCGCGAGAATGCTGCTGACCGATATTCAAATCTTTGTCTAGCAAGAAGAGACCCGTATTCACCGTTTCCATAATTTCTTGGGTTTCACGACGAGCGGCCAAAGCTTCTGCATCGGTATCACGCAGACGACGAACGAAGAAGAAAACGAAAATCAAGAAGTAAGCAAAGATAGCTGCAACACCCAATACCTGAATCAAACGGATAGTGTCGGCTTGGCGCTCAGCGTTGATAAACACCTCATCAGTGAGTTCATCTAACGATTCGTTAATAAACAAACTAGAGGTTTTAGCCTGCTCAACCGCTTGAATCAACTCATCAGAAGAATCAACCATGATGTTATCAGCATCTTTGAGATAGCTTTGAATCTTAGGCTCTAAAAGCTGCCACTGCTCATTGGCGGCAGAAATTTTGGCTTGCGAATTTTCATTAATCTTTGGTAGCGTGTAGTCATTACCATCAAGATCTGTAACCTGTCCACCCTGCCCAATAGCTGCAATTGAGTTGGTAATAAGCGCGGTGTTTTGTTCCAAACGCTCCAAAACTCGTTGAATATGCGGAGAGCTGGTGTCTTCACCATAGCTGCTATCTAAGTCAAATAGATCTTTGATTACCGCTTGGGCGCTATTAGCGACTTGGTTGGTTTGGTCAATTAAAACCGTGTTTCTTTCGAGCAAGCTGGATGTATAAAAAGTAAAGGCCAGCAAAGCACCAATCAATGATAAAAACAGTGCAATTGAAACAATCAGACTGCGATAACGTTTGTTGTCAACATTATGTGTGGTTGCCATCTTTTATAGCCCCTTATTTCGATTGCTCATTGGTAGTAGCGCTTTTAGTAGCTGGCTCAGACGCGCCTAACCACTGCTCATCGATTGCTTTAAACGTGCCTTTTTTCTCAAGCTTAGCAATCCCTTCATTGACGGTATTGATAAGCTTACTATTGCCTTTTGCCATCAGTATGACTTGCTGTGCTGAAGGGTTATCCGCGCCTTCATAAGGGACGATGGTGACATCATATTCTGGATGGTTTTTTGCCGTATATTGCAAAATAGGTAGATCATGCAAAATCACATCGACCTTGCCTTGCATTAAGTCTTCATACAGCAAAAAAGCCGTACTTCTAGTGGTCATCTCACTATATTGACCCATCGCATTTAGCTGATCTTCTTGCTTAGAGCCTTCCATCGCCGCAACATGCATACCAGCTAAATCTTCTATGCCTTTGATTTTTGTGTCACTTTTGGCATACATGATTGAAGACGGGTTAAAAAAGTAAGGGTCAGATAAGCCATATTTTTCTGCACGATCATCTTTATAAGAGATACCTGATATCGCTAAATCACGACCGCCTGACGCCACACTGTCGAACATATTTTGCCAAGTTTCTTTGTAAAATTCGACCTTGAACCCCTGCTCTTCACCAAGAGCACGGATAGAATCAATATCAATCCCCTGCATATTGCCGTAGTCATCCTGGAACGAGAATGGAGGCATCGTCCCTGTGGTAGCAACCTTTAAGGTTGGCGCAGTATCAGGCAGTTTACTGACAAACTCATCTTTACTTTCTGCTGCTATCGCCTTGCCAGTCGAGTTGGCGCTCTCTTGTGTAGAAGAATTACCACATCCGAATAAGCCAACACTTAACACAATCGGTAACATCCGATATATTTGCTTCATATCCCATCCTTAAAGTTTAAGGTTTTTCTAAATTTTAGTGAATAACAATCTAGCAAGGTCGAATAATCATTAAATAATATTTGCTTACAGAAAGTTACTTAGGATGATAATTGAGCAACTCTGTGATTGCAATAATTATGTTTAGAGAATACATACAAATTGTTATATATAGCAAAGGCCGCATATATTAATATTAAACATAAGTATATTTA
>NZ_CAJHBP010000019.1:0-60234 GCF_904846665.1 Psychrobacter sp. Pi2-51 | reverse complement strand
CCGATGGTACCGACGTTGACGTGTGGCTTGCTGCGTTCAAACTTGGCCTTTGCCATGGGTATTTCCTCTTTTTTTGGGGGCAGTGCTCAACTAGTATAAATACAATAATTGAGACAATCCTGACCACATTAAGATAATTGTTAAAAGGTCGCACATACTAATGTGCAGATATTATAAGAAAATCACGGCCAATAACAAGTCTTTTAACCAATTATTGACGTATTATTCAATGACAATATAGAGACCTGCCCTATATTGTCACCATTAAATAGACTTTACTTACTCGTCGCCATCTTTAGAGTTGAACTTAGAGATGATGTCAGCGGCTACTGATTTTGGAATCTCAGCGTACTTTTGGAATTCCATTGAGTACGTTGCACGGCCTTGAGACATTGAGCGCATTTGGGTAGCATAGCCAAACATTTCAGCTAATGGTACTTCTGCACGGATTTGCTTAGTGCCACCAGGCAGATCTTCCATACCTTGAACCATACCACGACGACGGTTTAAATCGCCCATGATATCACCCATGTAATCTTCAGGTGTCTCAACTTCAACTTTCATGACTGGCTCAAGTAGTGCAGGGTTTGCTGCCATGAAGCCTTTTTTGAAAGCAATAGAACCAGCCATTTTGAATGATAGCTCATCCGAGTCAACGTCATGGTAAGAACCGTCATACAATGTCGCTTTTACGCCAACGATTGGATAGCCAGCAAGTACGCCATTTTTCATGCGCTCTTGAATACCTTTATCAACCGCACCGTGGAACTCTTTTGGTACCGTACCACCAACAACTTCTTCAGAGAATTCATAAAGAACGTCGCCAGCTGGATCCATAGGCTCAAGACGTAACCAAACGTGACCAAACTTACCACGACCACCCGTTTGACGTACGAATTTGCCTTCTTGTTCAACCGTCTCACGAATCGTCTCACGATAAGCAACCTGCGGCGCACCGATGTTGGCTTCAACGTTAAACTCGCGCTTCATACGATCTACAAGAATCTCTAGATGCAGCTCACCCATACCACTGATGATAGTCTGACCAGATTCTTCGTCAGTGTGTACACGGAACGATGGATCTTCTTTAGCCAAACGACCTAAAGCGATTGACATTCTTTCTTGGTCAGCTTTGGTCTTAGGTTCAACCGCTAGGCTGATAACTGGATCTGGGAATTCCATGCGCTCAAGCGTGATAACATTGCTTTCGTCACATAGCGTATCACCAGTCGTTACATCTTTCATGCCAACCAATGCAGCGATATCACCAGTGCGGATTTCTTCAAGCTCTTCTTGCGTGTTTGCCATCATCTGTACGATACGGCCAACGCGCTCACGCTTCATTTTAACTGGGTTATAAACGCTGCCGCCCTGCTTGATAACACCTGAATAAACACGAACGAAGGTTAAGTTACCGACGAACTTATCATTCATGATTTTGAAAGCAAGTGCTGAGAATGGTGCGTCGTCTGATGCTTCACGAGTACCTTCGCTTTCTTCTTTGTCATCAAGAATACCGCGAATAGCTGGTACATCTATTGGTGCAGGCAGATACTGAATAACCGCATCCAACATCTTCTGTACACCTTTGTTTTTAAAGGCAGTACCACAAAGTAGTGGAATGATTTCGTTATCGATAGTCAATTGACGGATAGCAGCGTTGATTTGATCTACTGTCAATTCGCCATTCTCAAGATACTCATTCATGAGTTCTTCAGAAGCTTCAGCAGCGTTTTCTACCAAATACTCACGATATTCTTCTGCTTTTTCTTGAAGTTCTGTTGGGATTTCGCGCTCGTCATATTCCATACCTTGAGACGCTTCGTCCCAATAGATGGCTTTCATAGTCACAAGATCCACTACGCCTTCAAAAGCATCTTCTTTACCAATTGGAATAACCAATGGTACTGGCTTGCCGCCTAAGCGAGTTTTGATCTGATCGATAACACGATAAAAATCAGCACCAACGCGATCCATTTTGTTTACGAATGCAAGACGTGGAACTTTATATTTGTTAGCCTGACGCCATACGGTCTCAGACTGTGGCTGAACGCCGCCTACTGCACAGTAAACCATGCAAGCGCCATCAAGTACACGCATAGAACGTTCAACTTCAATCGTGAAATCAACGTGACCTGGGGTGTCAATAATGTTGATACGATGTTCGTCAAACTGCTTAGCCATACCTGACCAGAAGCAAGTAGTCGCCGCTGAAGTAATAGTAATACCGCGCTCTTGTTCTTGCTCCATCCAATCCATGGTGGCTGCGCCATCATGAACTTCACCAATTTTATGACTAACACCGGTATAGAATAAGACACGCTCTGTCGTGGTCGTCTTACCAGCATCAATGTGCGCAGAAATGCCAATATTGCGATAGCGTTTTAGGGGAGTTTTACGAGCCATAGTGTTTTCCTAGGGAAATTCGTGTATATATTAATGTGTTGTATCTCTACCTCATACTCTATGACAAAGCAGTCAGCTTCGTAATATTACTTACTGATTATTGGGCCTAATACGGACAAAAAAAGAGCAAATACTTAGAATATAGCGGCATCAAATTGGGGATGCTGTCTATGAAGAACAGTATCCTTTTCAGGACAGCATCTTGACAGATGTCCGCCATCCAGATTATGTGAGTATTTTATTATCTTACGATGAAAAAATATCAATAACCTGATGAGGATGGCGGCAATCAATAGAATAAATAATTAACTAGCATAAACTATTGCTTTAAAACCACTCTTAACAAGTAGTCCAAAAAATAGTCTAGAAACGGTAGTGAGAGAACGCTTTGTTAGCATCTGCCATACGGTGAACTTCGTCACGCTTCTTCATAGCGTTGCCTTTGCCGTCAGCGGCATCATTCAATTCGCCAGCCAAACGCAAAGCCATTGATTTTTCAGAACGCTTAGCAGCAGCTTCAGCTAACCAACGCATAGCCAAGGCAGTACGACGGGAGGGGCGTACTTCCATTGGTACTTGATAGGTAGCACCACCAACACGGCGAGCTTTTACTTCTACCATTGGGCGTACATTCTCTAAAACTTCTTCAAAGAAAGATACTGGATCTTCGATTTTACGTTTTTCACTAACTGTCTCAAGGGCACCGTAAACGATACGCTCAGCAGTAGATTTTTTACCATGACTCATTACATGGTTGATGAATTTTGCAACAGTTTGGCTACCAAACTTAGGATCCGGTAGGATCTCACGGGTAGCAACGACGCGACGTCTTGGCATAATAAATTTCCTTGTCTTCAGGAGTGTCCAACATTCACAACATCATACTCGTCATCATAGGACATAGTAATGAGTTGTCAGTTAGCCTTACTGCATGGTGGTATGTTTAGGTGTAGCTAGCCAATATAAAGTAATTTATATTAACCAATACTACTGTTGACACCAAACCCATGCACAGTTATTGGGTGATGCAAATAAGCTAAGCTAATATTAAGCTTTAGGCTTCTTGGCACCATACTTAGAACGACCTTGTCTACGGTCTTTAACGCCTGCGCAATCTAGTGCACCGCGAACAGTGTGATAACGTACACCTGGTAGATCTTTTACACGACCACCGCGGATAAGAACAACACTGTGCTCTTGTAGGTTATGACCTTCGCCGCCGATGTAGCTTGATACTTCATAACCTGAAGTCAAACGTACACGACATACTTTACGCATGGCTGAGTTAGGTTTTTTAGGCGTGGTAGTATATACACGAGTACATACACCGCGACGTTGTGGGCACGCTTGCAACGCAGGAACTTTTGACTTTTCCTTGATGGTTTTGCGACCCTTGCGAATCAATTGGTTAGTTGTTGCCATAAGGCATCCTTCTCCCGTTTGGTATAAAACAAAAAAATGGGGAAATGCACCATCGATCTGACGCAATTCGCAGATTTCGGCACACCCATTTTTAGGACAGTATATTATAAAGAGTTGTTGCTGCTAATTCAACCACTTATGAGTTGTTTTACTTTACAACATTCGATATATATGCATTAAGCCTACCACTATAACACTTTATCTGTTCTGCACTGAAAAATAGCTGAAAAACAAGACGTTAAATACGGTGGTGTTCGCAGACTTACATACTATGAACACAAGCATTATCAATAAAAGGTGTTTAGAGATAGATACCTGGCAGTTCGTGACGATTAAATGGCGATATTATCTTACTTTTCAAGACAGCTAAGACAATATCGCTACATTTAAATATGGATGGTTGTTTCAATTTACTTATTTTGCTTATCTGCTGCTTTGTCTGTGCTTTTTGATTTACTGTCTGACGATTTGTTTGAGTTGTCTTTTTTGCTCTCTTTGTCTTCTGAGTCTTTGCGCTCATCGTTGCTTTTATCATCAGCATTTTTGCTATCAGTACTTTTATCAGCACCTTTCTCATCATTACTGGCGGGTTTGCTCACCTCTTCCTCGCTACCGCTATCATCGGTAATCGCACGATTGGCAAGTTTGGCTTCTGGGGCAAAAGTCGCTTGCGCCACACCGATCACTTCGTCAATGAGTTGGCTGTTATAACGCATGCCTACCACTACCGCAGTGCCTGGTAAAAAACGACGTATCCATGATAAATTAATCTGATCAAGATCGATACCTACCTGACTGGCAATATTGTCTACTTGTTCAGCATAGAAATTCACATTTTTGTTTTTAAGGCCTAGGTTTTTAAGCTCACTATGCAGACCATTGCTTTGCGCGTTGTCCAGCAAGCCTTTACCGATACCAATACCAGCAAGCAGCGCTTGTTTTTCTTGCATCTTACTTAGGTCAGCATTGGCAAGCAGCTCATATGCCATCTTGACGCCTTGCTTGCCTGTCAACGGCTTATTATAAACCGCAGCCAATTGATAAACAGTACGCAAAGACACCAGCAATAACCATAAAGTATCAGCCAGCAAACCTGGTAATCCAGCCAAGCCCGTTAAGCCACCAATCGTAGCAAGCGCACGATTTTGATTGGCAATATCGGTCGCCAGTGCATAACGCTCTTCATCGTCTAGACTTGCAACGTTGGCAAAACGATGCTCATTGGGCAGGTCAATTTGACTCCAAGTAGCGGCGAGCTTAGCAATTTGCGCAAAAGCGCCATCAACTGTCGATTGAAATAGGCTATTCGGCACTACTTTTTTGGCATACTTACCATAGGTGGCAAAACGAGTGCCTAATAATTGCTGAGTCGCCTTTAGAGTTTGTTCACGAAATAAATCTTGCTGATAGTCTTCATCACCTAAATCTACCGCTTTATAGTGACTCGGTTTACCCGTTTTTGCATTCATGCTATCAATCGCTGCACCCATACGTTCTAGGTTGTTACGAGCAAAATAGCCAATAGTATTGATACCCTTAGAGAGAGTGCTACGCTTTGCCATCGTTATGTCCTTAATATGATGATTGGTCATTTTTTATAGTAGTAATGAATGGGTCATTTTAGCCAATGAGGCAAACAGCTGTCAGTGCGAACAATGTTATCGCGCTCACAAATTTTGTATCTAAAAGTACAGCTTATTCGTAGTTATCGACCTTTTCCTGCGTCTCTGCCCTACTTTTATCTGTATAAAAATAGCGGTATCTTAACGGCTAAAACCACGATTATCATATCGCAAAAAAGTCTGTCATGGCTACTTTTAACCGCAATCAATGTTTTGTGGTTATTTTGCACTTATCCAAAGATTTTGAACCCTTGATACGTTATCATATGACATAGGCTAAGGCATTAGCTGGCAATCATGTATTTGGTTCTATGATGATAAAAACAATCACTTTAAAGAAACCTTTAGAAGTTAAGTAGCCTTTAAAAGTTAAAAAACTTTTTAGAGTTAACATTTATTTAATTGTCTAGATTACCTTTAACCAGCTGCTGCTATTACAAAACAGCCATGCCAACCGCTACATAATAGAATGATGGACTCAAAAGCGATTATTAAAGGTAATTATCAAAAATCGTTATTAATAAGGAATAGAATATGCGCCGCGTTGTTATCACTGGAGCAGGGATTGTCTCTTGTATCGGACATGACTTAGCCACGGTTACTGCCGCTCTTAAGCAAGGGCAGTCTGGCATTACATTTAATGACTCTTATGCTGAACATGAATTTAAATCACACATTAGTGGCAGTATCGATAAAGCAGAACTCGACACCTCCGCTATAGATCGTAAGTTAAAGCGCTTCTTTAGTGATGCCAGCCTCTATGCGTATGTCAGCGCCCTAAATGCGATTGAGCACGCTGGCTTATCGCTTGAGACTATCAATAGCAATCCACGAGTGGGCGTCGTAGCCAGCTCAGGTGGCGCATCGACAGAAAATATCGTCAATGCGATAGATGCGATGCGTGAAAAAGGTCTACGCGGTGTCGGTGCGATGGCAGTACCAAAAACCATGGGCAGCTCGGTATCCGCCGCATTAGCCACTGGTCTAAAAATTCAAGGAGTGTCCTACTCTCTTGCCTCTGCTTGCGCAACCTCAACGCATTGTATCGGTCATGCCGCTGAGCTTATTCAGTTAGGCAAAGCCGATATCGTCCTCGCTGGTGGTAGTGAAGCTGAACACTGGACGCAGTCTTGTATGTTTGATGCGATGGGCGCAGTTAGTACTCAGTATAATGACACGCCAAAACTTGCCTCAAGAGCTTATGACAAAGACCGTGATGGTTTTGTGATTGCTGCTGGTGGCGCGATGGTTGTTGTAGAAAGCCTAGAACATGCTCAAGCACGCGATGCCAATATATTGGCTGAAATCGTCGGCTACGGTGCCAGCTCTGATGGTGCAGAAATGGTCGCACCAAGCGGTGAAGGTGCAGTACGCTGTATGCAGCAAGCACTAGCCGAAGCTGGTCTAGAAAGCGTCGATTATATCAACAGCCACGGTACGAGTACGCCACTAGGTGATATCACTGAGCTTAAAGCGATTGCTAAAGTATTCGGTAATGATGTCAGCAAAGTACCGCCTATCAGCTCAACCAAATCGATGACCGGTCATAGCTTGGGTGCCGTCGGTGCGCAAGAATTAATCTATTGCCTATTGATGCTACAAGAAGGCTTTATCGCGCCAAGTATTAATGTTGAAAATTTAGACCCTGCGGCTGAAGGCTTTGATATCGTCACCGAAAAACGTGATGCCAATCTCAAAACCTTGATGAGTAATAGCTTTGGCTTTGGTGGTACGAATGCTACCTTAATTATCAAAAAGTTTGACGCGTAAACTATGCCCGCAGAAAATCATAAGAATACTGAGCAGACAGTTTCTGCCCTATCGCCAGCTACTCAACCTAGCTGGCGTTTTGGTGAGCTAACGGCTGCCGAATTGATACCACAACTGCAAAGTCATCTAATAGCAAAAGATACTGAAGCCAACTGGCAATTGGTTTGGCTAAATAATGATGACCGACCAGTGATTGGTTTGCTCCCTAAAGTAAGCTGGTCCGTCCACTATGATGCTGCCAATAATAAGCCAACTGACGATCCGTCAGGCGCTTATAAAGTTAGTAAAAATTGCCGTGGTTCTTGTCTTGATGATAGCCCTACGTCAACAACGACATATATGAGCTATGCTAAATGGCAGGATGAATTAATTGCTTATAGCCAAGCTTGTGAGGATGCTAATAAAGACTCAAAGCCAGCAAGCGATGTAAATGAGAAGCCAAGTTATCATCATGGTCTGATAGGCTTTATCGGTTATGATATTGCTGCTCATGAGCTCAGCCCAGCTGCAAATATCGAGCTGGCAGCGCAGCCTTGTGCGGTACTAGGTCACTATGATATCTACCTAACCCCGTCTGATAAAGAAAATAGCTGGAGACTAAATACACTAGGTTTAAATACTGATAGCGAGGCAACAGACGCAATACTATCAGCGCTTATATCGTATTTAGACATGCTAGACCATGAATTATTCAATAGAAAAAAACCCTCTAATGACAGTGCATCATCGTTAGCGCCCTTAATATTGAACGAGCGATGGCATAAAAATGATTATCAAAGGGCTTTTTCAAAAACCCAAGATTATCTACAGCAGGGCGACTGCTATCAAATTAATCTGACCCAAGAGTGGAAAGGCTGTCTTGCCCATAACGATAAGTTATCGAAACTCGTTGATTATTTACCTGCCCTACATCGGAATACAAAAGCTCCCTTTGCAGGGTACTTAGCTGCTAATCACTTTAATCATGACATCAAAGACCACACGTCACCGCATCCGTTCGAATTATTGAGCTGCTCCCCTGAGTTATTTTTTACTTTTACAAAAGACACTAACACCAGCAAACATCATATTCGCACCAAACCCATCAAAGGAACGATGCCGCGCGGATTGAATACTGCACAAGATAATGCTTATAAACAGCAACTTATCGATAGTGAAAAAGATCGTGCCGAAAACGTTATGATCGTTGATTTACTGCGCAATGATTTGGGTAAATATGCCAAAACTGGTAGCGTCAAAGTGCCACAGTTATTTGCGATTGAGACCTTTAGCAATGTGCATCATATGGTTAGTACCATCACCGCTGAGTTAAAGCCAGATACGCATCCATTAGCCGTATTATTTGGCAGTTTGCCCGCTGGCTCTATTACCGGCACACCAAAAAAGCGGGCGGTTGAGATTATATCTGAACTGGAAACTGCACCGCGTGGTGCTTATTGCGGCACCATGGGCTATATGAACTTTGATGGTAGTGGTCAATGGAATGTGCTCATTCGTACCCTGCAAGCAAATGAATCGTTGAGCGGCGCTAGAGAAGTCAGTTTATGGGCAGGCGGTGGTATTACTGTCGCTTCTGATTGTGATGCAGAATATCAAGAATGTTTAGATAAAGTGGGTAATCTGTTAAGTGTCTTAAGTCAAGAACATCTCTATAAACACACTTAAGCATCATTCGAAAAGACGACTAAAAAATCCTGCTAACGTCATGTTGAGCAGGATTTTTTATTACTACAATTTCAAACCATCAAAACCGCGAACGAGATATTAATCAGCAACGATTTCAGCCTTTTTCTGCAATGCTTGCAAAGCCTCGATTAAACGGTTGTTTTGCTCAGCCGTACCGGTCGTAATACGCAAGTACTCACTGATGCGCGGTTTGTCAAAATGACGAACGATAATGCCTTGCTCTCGTAACGCATTCGCTACCGCACTCGCATTACCCTCTTTTGGACGCACAAATACAAAGTTGGCATGTGACGGCAGTACTTGATAATCCAATGCCACTAAGTCTGCTGTTAGTGACTCACGCAGATCAATAACCTGCTGACGCGTTTGCTCAAAATACGCAGTATCTAAGACACTGGCCGTCGCCCCAGCTTGCGCCAGTTTATCGAGTGGATAGCTATTAAAGCTATTCTTCATGCGTGTCAGTGCTTCGATTAATGAGATATTTCCAAAGGCCATACCGACGCGTAAACCCGCGAGTGAGCGTGATTTCGAAAAGGTTTGCGTCACAAGAATGTTGTCAAACTCATTGATTAAGCTCACTGCTGAAATTTCTGAATCTGAGCTGCCATCAGCTGCCCCAGCAAAATCAATATACGCCTCATCGATCACAATCACTGCATTAGTGTGCTCGCCCGCCAGCTTACGAATGTCATCAAGCGATAATAATAAACCGGTTGGCGCATTAGGATTGGCAATGATGATACCGCTGCAAGGCTGACGATATGCATCAGGGTCGATACTGAAATCCTCTTCTAGCGAAATTTGTATCAAATCGATACCAAAAGTCTGCGCATATACAGGGTAAAAACTATAACTGATATCAGGGGCTAAAACAGGACGCTCTTTTAGGAAAAAACTGGCAAAAACGAGTGCCAACACTTCGTCTGAGCCGTTACCGACAAAGACTTGGTTTGCTTCAATATTATAAAGCTGTGCCAATGCGGCACGCAAATCATCAGATTCGGGCGCAGGATACAAGCGTAAATCATCCGCTTGCTGCTCTAAGACTTTTGCGATTGCCTCCCCTACTTTCGGGGAAGGTGGGAATGGGTTTTCATTGGTATTTAATTTACATAAATTGTCGTGTTGCGGCTGCTCACCAGGGACATAAGGTGACAAGTTACGCGCTTTAGATGACCAAAGTCTGGTATCTACCTTTGACTCACTCATAAATTATCCTAAAATTAGCCACGAAGACTATTAAAAGTAAATGTCTAAAAAAATGTCTAAAACAACTCTTCAACCATTCAAGCTATCTTACTGATAACGATAACGAGCTGAACGTGCATGGGCTTCTAAGTCCTCACGCTGCGCTAAGATATCTGCCGTTTCAGCCAATGGCTTGCTGCCTGCTTCACTACAATAAATAATCGAAGACTTCTTTTGGAAATCATAAACGCCGAGTGGCGAAGAAAAACGTGCGGTGCCAGATGTTGGCAACACATGATTGGGCCCTGCGCAATAGTCACCAATCGCTTCAGGCGTGTGACGTCCCATAAAGATAGCCCCAGCATGACGAATGTCACTTAATAGCGCATCAGGATTATCAACAGACAACTCTAAATGCTCAGGGGCAATACGATTAATGAGCACCAACCCTTCAGCTCTATCTTTTACTAGTATCAACGCACCACGGTTTTTTAGCGAATCACGGGCGATATCAGCTTTTGGTAATTCTGCCAGTGCTTTTTCAATTTCAGCGGCTACTTCTGCGAGCTGCTGTTCACTGGTCGTGACAAAGATGGCTTGGGCGATACGGTCATGCTCAGCTTGTGACAATAAATCCATCGCTAGCCAATCAGCGCGATCTTGCGCCTCGCCCTCTGCGTACACCAATACTTCAGAAGGACCAGCAATCATATCGATACCGACTTGCCCAAATACCGCACGCTTCGCCGCTGCCACGTACTTGTTACCAGGTCCGGTGATTTTATCTACCGCTGGAATCGTTTCAGTACCGTATGCCAATGCCGCCACTGCTTGCGCACCGCCGATGGTAAAGACACGGTCAACTTGTGCCAAATGTGCCGCTGCCAATACCAATGGATTGAGTATACCTTTAGGCGCTGGCACCACCATGATCACTTCATTGACGCCAGCTACTTTGGCAGGAATAGCGTTCATCAATACAGAGGATGGGTAAGACGCCAGACCACCGGGTACATAGATACCGACGCGATCGAGCGCAGTCACCTTTTGACCCAAGCGATTGCCCAGCTCATCTTCGTATTGCCAAGTCTCTTGTACTTGGCGCTCATGGAAGGTCTGTACCCGTGTCGCTGCCGTCATCAATGCTGTTTTTACTTTTTCATCAAGATTGGCAAACGCCTCAGCAAGTGATTCTTTAGACAGCTCGAGCTCTTGCATTGTCGTCGCTGGATGCTGGTCAAACTGCTGGGTTAACGCCAACACGACGCTATCGCCATCGTGGCGCACTCGATCGATGATATCATCAACGGTTTTTAGTAAATCGGCATCATTGACCGTTTCAAAAGCAAGCAACTGTGTCAATTCACTATCAAAACTGGCATCTTGGGTACTTAACTGGCGCATGACCTCATCCTATGTCTGGGCATAAAACACTGCTAAAAAATGAACGATGGAAAAATAAAACCAATGGTATAAATGTGGCAAAAGCTTTCGTCAGCTTATTTATAATGATTTTATTCAGATTATACTGAACACTTACTATTTGACAAGCCAACACAATAAAACCAGTTTAGCATGCTATGTCTATCATAGAGCGCTAAACTGGTTTAAAAATCTGCATGACCATGCTTTATATTATCAATACATACTTCATATTATCGATGATAGGCATCTTTATACATTTCTGTTTTATGAGTTGCTAGCAACGCTGTCTTTAAAGCTATCCAAGATCGGCTCAAGTAGCGCAAATTTGCGCTTGTAGCTGACCTGATTGACAATCAAACGTGATGACACATCACAAATATGATCGAGAGCTTCCAGACCATTGGCGCGCAACGTATTCCCTGTATCAACCACATCGACAATCAAATCACCCAAACCGACTAATGGGGCAAGCTCCATCGAACCGTATAGCTTAATGACATCGACTTGCTGACCTTGACTGGCAAAGTAAGCACGAGCGACATTGACATACTTGGTGGCGATACGTAGGCGACGATTGGGGAGTGGCGCATCTTTTACACCAGCGGTCATCAGCTTACATTGGGCAATTTTCAAATCAAGCAACTCATAGACGTGATTGGCACCATGCTCAAGCAATACATCCTTGCCCGCTACCCCAAAGTCAGCAGCACCGTGTTCAACGTAGGTTGGTACATCGCTGGCACGCAGAATCAAAACACGCACATTAGGATTTGAGGTCGGGAAAATGAGTTTGCGTGAGGCTTCAGGATCTTCTAAAAGCTCAACACCAGCTGCGCGTAGCAATGGCATGGTTTCTTCTAGAATACGGCCTTTTGATAAGGCCAGTGTTAGACCTGAAAACTCATCATTTACTTCGTTTAATAAACCATTACTCGGTAGATTGTTGCTTGCTTCAGTCATAATGACATCGTGTCCATGTACAGTGAGTATCCTCACTAAAGAGGATTTTTTAAATTTATAACGCCAATCAAGCTTAATTGCTGGTTTAATCGTTGGTATTGATACGTTCGATATTAACCCCAAGCGCACGCAGTTTTTCTTCAACATGCTCATAGCCACGATCGATATGATAAATACGGTCGATTAAGCTTTCACCTTCCGCAGTCGCCGCCGCCATCACCAATGACATAGACGCACGTAGATCAGTCGCCATGACAGGGGCGGCTGTGAAGTTTTCGACGCCTTTAACCACAGCAGTATGACCATCTACTTGAATAGATGCGCCTAAACGATTGAGCTCAGGCACATGCATATAGCGATTTTCAAAGATATTTTCGATGAAAGTACTGGTGCCATTCGCCAAGCAGGCAATCGCCATGACTTGCGCTTGCATGTCAGTGGGAAAGCCAGGGTGTGGCTGGGTGCGGATATCGACAGGCAGTGGACGACCTTTCATTTGGGCGCGAATCCAATCATCGCCACTGGTAATCACGGCACCCATGTCTTCGAACTTCTCTAGCACAGGCGTTAATAATAGCGCAGACGTGTTTTTGGTCAACACATCACCGCGAGTCATCAACGCGCCAGCAAGGTAAGAGCCAGTTTCGATACGATCCGGCACCACTGAATATTCACAACCGTGTAAGCGCTCAACGCCTTCGATGGTCATGATCGAGGTACCGATACCGCTTATTTTGGCACCCATCGCGACCAACATATTGGCCAGATCAACCACTTCTGGCTCAAGCGCACAGTTGCCCAAAACAGTCGTTCCCTTGGCTAAGGCCGCTGCCATGATGACGTTTTCAGTACCGCCAACGGTCACCATGTCAAAAGAGTAGTTACAGCCAATCAGCTTGCCGCCTTTTGGCGCTTGTGCTTTTACATAGCCATTCTCGACACTAATCTCAGCACCCATCGCCTCGAAAGCTTTTAGGTGTTGGTCGACAGGACGTGACCCAATCGCACAGCCGCCTGGCAATGAGACTTCTGCCTCGCCAAAACGTGCCAGCAATGGCCCAAGGACTAAAATCGAGGCACGCATGGTCTTTACCAAATCATACGGTGCATAAAAATTGTCAATAGTCTTGGTATCACAGGTAACGGTATCGTCCTGCTTTTGGATTTTGATACCCATGCCACCGATCAATTCAATCAACGTCCGCACATCTTGTAATGAGGGCACATTGTGCAATGTCGTTGGGGTCTCGGCCAATATCATAGCTGCCAGTAATGGCAAAGCAGCATTTTTGGCGCCTGAGATAGTGACTTCCCCTGCGATACGACTACTACCAGTGATTAAAAATTGATCCATAGAAGTGACAACCTAGCGATGAGTATTAAAAATAGTGAAAATCAGACTTATCGAACCAATCATTGTAATAATCGTTAAAACAATCCGTTCTTTAAAAGCCAATCGTATATAAAAAATTTAACCTTTTGACTGAACATCCCATTCAGCAGGCGTCAGCGCTTGAATATTGAGCGCATGAATATCACCACTGGCGATCTTGTCATTGACTAGCGCATAGATCGCTTGCTGACGTTGCACGGCGCGTTTGCCTTCAAAACTGGCGTCAACCACGCGTACATCAAACTTGTTACCTTGATTGGCAGCTTGAATAAAAGCGTCTGGGAAGTGAGTCTGTAAAAATGCAATCAAATCGTCAGCGTTCATGCTCATAGAATATCCTGTTAATAGCGGTAAAAAAGGGTTTTATTTTTGAATGTAGGTATTATAACAAGAGTTTGACTATCTTACAGCACTGTCTGTGTATAAGCGCACATGACATATACACAGACGATATTCACATTACTATAGTGATAATAACGGCTTTAATTATTACTTAACAGCTAAGTGCTTTATCTTAGCCTTAACGCATTCTCATCTGAGCAGCACGCTTTATAGTTCGTCTTTCAATCACGGCGTCTGGCTTACTGGCCAAAGTAAACTTAACATCAGACTGACGCATACTCTCAGGAATGGTGAGCTGAATGATCATGTTGCTCTTGGCCTCACAAGGCACTGTTATACACCACTGCTGCTCGATGCCTTTTTCGATGATTGGATTCCATTTAATATCATAATTGTATTTTTTATTGACCCGTTCTAACTTCGGCACGATGACTTTATTCAGATAAGTAGGACGATCATTCTCTCTTAGCTCGTTATATTGGTTCATTTCTGAGTCAGTGAAAGGTATATTGGCGATAGGCTGCGAGCCAGGGTCTTTTTTGATAATAATATCAATCCCTGTAATAGGATCATCGCCACCTGCTGCCAGTGCTAGTGATGGTATGGCAAGGGTTACGCTCAATAGTGACAGTTTGAGTAAGTTCGGGTTCATGACGCTCATAATAGATGTCCTTTTGGTTGAGCTGGCTATCCTTAGCGTAAAGCTTGTTCTCAGAATATTTAAATGCTTCAGCTAGCAATGCCGATAATAAAACAGCACTCCTTATCTATAATAGGGGTATTTAACATACAATTGACAGGAGTTTTTGAATTAAATATTCTGATAGCTAAATACCTATCCATTTGAACGAAAAATCCCCAGCTGGCGGTATGCCAAACTGGGGATTACTTATATTAAATAATTAATTGAGTAAATTTACTCTTATCAAACTATTTTAGCTCTTTATCTAGATAAGTCAGTACTTGCGCACGCACATCATTGACCCACCGTAGCGGCGGTGCCATCGCACCGATACTGGTGGCATGGCTAGCCCCTTTGATTTCACCGTTTTGCACAGTAACACCGGCTTCTTGCAGCGCTTTGGTCATTTTAATCGTATTGGTTGCATACACCACTTTGTCTTTTTCGGCAGTCAGCAATAAATATGGCGGCTGTTCACCTTTGATTTGGCGATCTGGCATCACATCATCTGGCGTGGCATCAGCAGCAAAGGCTGTTGCGCTGTCAAATTTACGAAAGTCATAACTATAAGGACCAGCAATACCAACAACCGCTTTAATGTCTTTTGGCTTAACACCATAAGGCGCTAAAAAATCCTCATTGGCAACAGCAGCAACCGCATTGAATGCACCAGCAGAATGTCCGACCACCGCCAAGCGTTTTGGATCGGCATGCAGGCTGGTCGCATTGTCGATGCTCCAAGCAATCGCTTGTGCCGCATCTTCGACATAATCAGGATAAACATGTTCAGGTGCTTTACGATAATTAATCACGGCGGTGACATAGCCTGCCTGCGCCAAGCTTTGACCGACAAAGGCGTACTGTTCTTTATTACCACTCTCCCACGAACCACCATGAACAAAAACCACCATTGGATAACTGTCGTTGATAGCGCTTTGGGCTTTCATCGCTTGTGCCAATGGCTTGGGATAATAAATATCTAAGTCTTGCGATGGCTCATCACCATATAGAATGTTTTTACTGACCCCAACGCCGCCACTTGACGTAATACCATTGACTACAGCAAGTGGTGACAAAGCTTGCGCATTTTGGGCAGCGAGTGCAATGCCGCCTATTGCCAATGCAGCAGTAACGCCTGCCCCTGAGAGTTTGAGCGTGCGGGTTTTAATATTTGGTTGTTCGGTATTGCGTGAATCAATAGCTGGAGCGCGCGTGCTTGAATCCTTCATAGCCAGTATTCCTATTATATTTATTTTCAATCAACAGTGGATTGCCTTATAACAGCCGTATGGGTTCTGTACTTGATTCACCATAAAACATAACGACGTTTTATGATGAATGAGCCTCACGCTGTCACAGTTGTTTTTTACTTTTTATATCTTACTGGCTGACTGAAGCATTTTCGTGCTTTTACTGTTGCCACTGTTTAGGATTATTGTGATTACTTAACAGTGCGCTTATTGATTAAACACTTATTGACCCTGATAAAGATCAATATAAGGGCTGGATGACGGCTGATTAACCGACTCCCCTTCCTCTGTTATGACAATAGGTGTCGCAGTACTAGTAGCATTAGGCGTCACAGTGTTGTTTACATTAGAGTTAGAGTTAGACGCTACATTAGAGTCAATAGCAGGCACCATCGTAGGATTGGCCAAATTATTTTCATACATAATATCGTCTTCAGCCAACTTCACCCCTCTATCATCGACGACGGTGGTCAGCAATACCAGCTCTGTTATACCGATTGTGTCGTTAGCGATATCAATCAAATGGCTTTGTTGGGTAGGCGTCATGCGCCCCATAATATAGACCACACCATTATCAGTCACCGCTTTGATTTGTGAGGCTTTGACACCGTCATTCGCTGCGACTTTTGCCAATAGCTTTGAGGTGATATAACCATCGTGAACGGTTGAGCTATAACCCTTAGAGGCACTAACATTCAGCTCGTTGTAGACACGGCGCACATCTGGCATGGAGCTGACAACTTTTTCGACTTCTGCTTTGATTGCCTCAGTTGGTACTTCGCCTGTCAATAACACTTCACTGTTAAAACTATCAATACCCATACGGCTGCTTTGCTGTAGGTCTTCTTTGAGCCCATAGACATTGATTTTGACCGTATGCTCAATACTGCGATCGAGCAGACGCTGTGGAATCGTACGCTCAGTCATTGGCACGCCATAGGTGCCCTCGGTACTATTGGTCAGATAATTGGTGCTACAACCTGTACTGACGAGAACGAGACCAGTCATTAGCATAACGCCTATCGCTGTGCGACGTGATGAACCAAAAATAGCAGTGCGCAAATGCATCCGTGTCATTATTTACCTCTTAAAGCATGATGGTGACGATTGTATGAGATCAATTGGTTTAGCAGTTCTAACTGAGTAACTATCAAATATCAAATATCAAAATAAGAATTATCGACTGAGTAATCGCTAACGTCGTCGTTTCTACGACTAGCCATTTTCTTTCAATCACTTTACTTAATTTTTACGGTGGGCGGTTAGGTTTTTGGTAACGACAACATGGGGTCGTACTTTCTTTGCCTAATTGGTGACACAGTTAAAACGCACCATTACCATGCGCTTGCTATAAAAGCGCTTCTTAGCCATTCTGGCTGATTCTTCGATTTATTCGTAAAATCCCTGTTATTTTTATCCGTATTATTTGCAGCAATGCTGTGAGTATTAACCTTATTCGTATCATAAGCAATCACATCAAAGCGGCACTCATAATAACTATACTCAGGGTGCGCTTGTAAAAAATAACGAGCCGTCTTTATAATTTTACGTTGTTTGCTTGCCGTGACGCTAAGCGCAGCATCACCAAAACCTGAATGCTGGCGCTGACGTACTTCAATAAATACCAGCGTCGACCACGCCTGCCCCGTCTCTAGCATTATTAAATCTAACTCACCAACTTTAGGCTGCTGCCAGTTTTGTGCAATCAGCTGTAATCCTTGCGCTTGTAAAAACTCACACGCTCGTTGTTCAAAGCGGCTGCCTTGGCGCTGTTTTGGTGAAGTAAGGGTCAAAGGTTTATGATCTGCCATAGCGTCCATGGGTCTGGTCAACATTTCATAATTATCATAGCACAACATGCTAAACTAACCACTTTTGCGCCCTTTTGTCATTATTGATTGTTCATTATTTACCTGAACGATATATGATAAATGCCAGCGCCACCTTATTTTTTAATTCCAGTTTTTAATACTTCGAGGTTTTATGTCTACCCCTACTGCGATGCCAGCTTGCCTATATATCGTTGCCACGCCGATTGGCAATCTTACCGATATGACACCGCATGCGGTTGATATCTTAAAGCAAGTCGCTATCATTGCCTGCGAAGACACCCGCACATCAGGTAAGCTGTTGTCGCATTTTGGCATCGACACTAAAGATAAAAAAAGCAGTAAAACGGACGATACCAAAGCGCCAGCCACTCATAATAACTTGGATGATTCTGAGGCTGTAGGTAAGCAAAAAGGACACAATAAGCTTTGGGCATACCATGAGCACAATAGCGCCATTCAAACGCCTAAAATTATTGAGATGATTCAGCAAGGTCATTCGGTCGCCTTAATCAGTGATGCCGGTACGCCGCTGGTCAGTGACCCTGGTTATCAATTGGTGCAAGCTGCCCATGCTGCTGGGGTTACTGTGTCGCCTATCGTTGGCGCTTCTGCGGCGATTGCTGCATTGTCTGTAGCGGGATTACCGTCAGACCGTTTTAGCTTTATTGGTTTTTTACCAGCGAAAACCCATGGTCGCCAAAAACAACTGAGTGCCCTCACCTCGCGTACCGAAACATTGATATTTTATGAAGCACCGCATCGTATTATTACCAGCTTAGAAGATATGGCGACGATATTTGGCGCAGATCGCGACGTGGCTTTTTGCCGCGAATTGACCAAAACTTTTGAGACCGTCCGTAAGAGTACGCTAGGCGATTTGGTTGAGTTTGTCAAAGCAGATGATAATCAGCAGCGTGGCGAAATAGTCGTGGTGGTCGCTGGCGTTGATGCGGCACAAGATACTGACGATATCAGCATCCATGACAAATTATTGCAAAGATTGTTAGAGGATTTATCGGTCAAAAAAGCCGCTGCATTGGCGTCCGATATTACGGGTGTCAAAAAGAATGCCCTCTATCAGCGTTTACTTGAGCTACAAGCTGAATGACTTTCCACTATAAAAGATAAGCGTTTACAATTTAATTGAGGAGAAGTAAGCAATGTACGATGTAATGGCGATAGGGAATGCCTTGGTTGACCACGAATATGTGCTATCTGATGCAGCGTTGGAAGAGACAGAGTTGACCAAAGGCAATATGACCTTGGCAGGTATCGAAGAGCAGCAGCAACTGTTGGCCTACTTCCAACTTGCACAAATTGCGCCATCAAAACAAGCTGGTGGTGGCTCAGCAGCCAATACCATGTATGCCTTTGCCAGTTTAGGTGGCAAGCCGTTTTATGCTTGCCGTGTGGGCGATGATGATCAAGGCGCCTTTTACCTTAGGGACTTGCACGAAGCAGGCGTCGCCACCTCAGACAAATCTATCCATGAAGGCGGTGTAACTGGATCTTGTGTGGTTGCCGTTACAGAAGATGGTGAACGCACCATGCAGACTTATCTAGGCACCTCAAGCGATATTGTCGCTGATAACGTCGATTTTGATGCGCTAACGCAAGCAGATTGGTTATACCTAGAAGGCTATTTAGCCATGTCCGAGGGCATCCAGCCAGCCATGACTCAGTTACGTCAGCAAGCTGGCATTCATAATGCAAAGATTGCGGTGAGCTTCGCCGATCCAGCGGTGGTTAAATTTGCCAAAGACGGTTTGCTCAATATGCTGGGCAACAAAGTGGCAGTGATATTTTGTAATAGTGAAGAAGCCAAGCTCTTTACGGATAAAAAACAGGTAAAAGCAGCCGCACGTGCCTTACTTGAACATTGCCAAATTGCGGTAGTGACGGATGGCGAAAAAGGGGCGGTTATCGCCCATAAACCTGATGCCGAGTCAGAGATTGTGGTATATGATATTGCTACGCCAGTCGTTGCCAATGTCATCGATACCAATGGGGCTGGCGACAACTATGCGGGGGCGTTCTTATACGCGTTATCGCAGCAGTACACCTTACCAGAATGTGGTCATCTTGCCAGCGAAGTGTCCGCACAAGTGATTCAACAATTTGGCCCACGACTCATGCCGCAGGATTATAAAGAGATTGCCAAACGGGTGCTAACTGCTTAATCTCTTTATATATTTCAGACGGAAAAGCGCTAATAAAAAAGCCCATATCGATTTGATATGGGCTTTTTCTTTTGCAAATTATTTTATTGTTAAGAAAATTATTAAGAAATAAGAAACTTGCAGATTAAGCCGAGGCTAATGCCTGTTCTAAATCGGCTTTGATATCGTCGATATGTTCAATACCAATCGACAATCGCACCATATCAGTACTGACACCAGCATTCTCTAACTCTTTCTCGTTCAACTGACGATGTGTGGTGGTCGCTGGATGGCACGCCAATGATTTGGCATCACCAATATTGACCAAGCGCGTAATCAACTGCAACGCGTCAATAAAGCGCGCCCCAGCTTCAAGTCCACCTTTTACCCCAAAGGTCAAAATAGCAGAGGGCGTACCCTTCATGTATTTCTTTGCAAGCTCGTGCTCAGGATGATCTGGCAGACCCGCATATTTTACCCAAGCAACTTTATCATGGTCACGAAGGTATTCAGCCACTGCTTGGGCGTTCTGTACATGACGCTCCATACGCAAGCTCAGCGTCTCCATACCCTGCAAGATACCAAAAGCATTTAATGGACTAAGTGCCGCGCCAGTATTACGCAGCGGTGCCACGCGAGCACGAGCGATAAAGGCCGCTGCACCAACGTCCTTGACGAAGTTCACACCGTGATAACTGTGATCTGGCGTGTTCAGCAATGGGAAACGCTCAGGGTAATCACCCCAAGGGAACGTACCACTATCGACAATCGCACCACCAATCGAGGTGCCCGTACCACTCATATATTTGGTTAATGAATGAATGACAATATCCGCCCCAAACTCAAACGGACGGCAAATCGCTGGCGTGGCAACCGTACTATCAATCACCACTGGCACACCATATTCGTGCGCGATGTCACTGAGTGCTTGAATATCAATAATGTTACCCAGTGGATTACCGATACTTTCAGCAAAGACCATCTTGGTTTTATCATCAATTAAATCACGAATCGCCTCAGGATTTTTGTGGTCAAAGAAGCGGACTTCGATACCTTGACGCGGCAAAGCATGGGCAAATAAATTGTAAGTACCGCCATACAAGGTTGATACAGCAACGATGTTGTCACCCGCTTCACAGATGGTTTGAATCGCATAAGTGATGGCAGCCATACCAGATGCTACTGCAAGCGCACCGATACCGCCTTCAAGCGCCGCAACGCGCTCTTCTAATACCGCATTGGTTGGGTTCATAATGCGTGTATAGATATTACCCGCGACTTTTAAATCAAACAAATCTGCGCCATGTTGGGTATTATCAAACGCATACGAGCTGGTGTGATAAATAGGCACAGCGACCGCTTTGGTCGTTGGCTCAACACTATAACCGGCATGAATCGCTAAGGTCTCTAAGCGCTGCATTGGTTTTGCTCCATTATCTGAATTGGTCTCTGGTTGTCCATCACTCATCACAAACTCCTTGGTAGTCACTAAAAAAAGCATCAATCAAAATAGATCATTTAAAGGTATCGATTGACCAATAATCTCTAAAAAAGCCATCTTATAAATGATAGCCATAAAAAAAAGCTGAGTTAATCATAACCCAGCTTCTTTATGAAAAGAATAGCCAATGTTGGGTTTATTAATAACCACCCAGCATAAGTAACCCTATTTCAATCTACTTCTGATTGTATTGATACTTACCACTTATTTGTAATAAGCATTTTCAGTACGGGTATGATCCGTCTCATCGATGACTTGTGTCAGCTCTGGTATTTGCTGCTTTAGCTGTACTTCGACGCCTTGACGCAAGGTCATATCAACGGCTGAACAGCCTTGGCAACCACCACCGAACTTCAATACAGCAGTGAGACCAACGCCTTCTTCATCGATCAACTCAAGCAACTGTACGTCACCACCATGCGCCGCTAAGCCTGGGTTAATCTCAGACTGTAATACGTAGTTGATACGCTCTTCTACGCTGGCATCAGCACCCACTTTTGGCATTTTAGAGTTTGGCGCGCGGAAAGTTAGCTGACCACCGAAACGATCTTTATTGTAGTCAATGACCGCATCTTCTAAATAAGGGACTGACGACGCTTCAATAAAA
Organism: Psychrobacter sp. Pi2-51; assembly: GCF_904846665.1. NCBI lineage: Bacteria > Pseudomonadati > Pseudomonadota > Gammaproteobacteria > Moraxellales > Moraxellaceae > Psychrobacter > Psychrobacter sp. Pi2-51. The sequence continues at coordinate 37,986 of NZ_CAJHBP010000019.1, read as the reverse complement.
GCAGAGAAATCATCGTAGGTAAAACGTAGATCAGCACTGTCTTCTTCGCCCGGTTGGTTATAAGCCATACAGCACTCGGCACGCGGCGTACCAGGATGCTCGACGAAGATACGCACACCGATGCCGTCGGTATCTTGCTTGGACAGTAAATCGGCCAAATAACCTTGGGCTGACTCGGTAATGGTAATATTACTTTTCGTTTCTGTTTGCTCAGTATCTAGCGCTGATTCATAGTCTGCAGATTGATCTGATTGGCTGGCTTGATTGTGCTCACTCATAATTTTTCCTATGCGTTATGACACAAACGCGACTGCTGTCATAGCTGCTGTGTCGTGAATTTGGGCAATTTGGTTTAACAGTTATCAAGCATAACGGCTGATATTATAGTGCTCTAACGGCAATCTTGATAAAGGTTTGATGATTTTATAACCACTATTATAGCGCATTCAGTCGATAATTCCGACTGCGCTACTGCGAATTAAAGCGTGACCGTTATAAATAGCCACTATTGGTTTTTTTAATGGTGCCATATAAAAGATAAATAGGTGACGTTAATATAGATAATAGCTACGGCTAATAATACTACGCAAAATTATTTAATTACCCACACCGCGTCTGTTATTGTTTATATTAAGGCTGCTTGATTGATTATCAAGGATGAAAGTGTATTAGGGATTGCCGAGTAGACATATCACGCTACTCAGTATTAACAATACAATAAATGATGTCATAACAAAACAATCTAGACGAGACCGCTTTATGATGACAGAAACCCTAAAGCTGGTAAGCACCAAAGATGGTGAGCAAATAGCCGTTTGGAAGATTGTGGATACTGCAAAAGACGAAAAGAAGACTGATATTCTTACCACCAATGCGCCTAGGGTAAAAGCGCAAAACATCCTATTGACCCACGGTACATTTTCGGACAAACAGACTTGTTTAAGAATTGCCCACTATCTGGCGCAGCTTGGTCATCATTGCTACATTATGGAATGGCGCGGTCATGGTGCGAGCTCGATACCAACAGACAAATTCAACTTCGAAACCGTCGCAACTTATGATTTTGAGGCCACCTTTCGTTACTTGTTTGCTGAGTTAAAACTGGATAATCTACACTGCATCACCCACAGTGGCGGCGGTGCCTGCCTAACCATGTTTTTAATCCAAAACCCCCAGTATATTGACCACATCAACAGCATCAGTATGTTTGCCTGTCAAGTTTATGGCGCCATCGTAAACTCTAAAAACCACGTCAAAATTCTCGCCGTTAAACTACTCAACCGTCTGCTTGGCTACATCCCTGCCAATCGACTCAAGCTTGGCCCTATCAATGAAAGCTATTATACGATGAACCAGTGGTACGACTGGAACCTGAATAAAGACTTTAAAAGCAGTTTTATCAAACAAAATAAATTTGAAACAACAACGATTGATGAAAATACGCTCTCTAACATCGCATCTGAAAATACTACATCTCATACTGTATCTAATAACAGCCACTTCGATTATCGTCAGCATATGCCAACTATTACCACGCCTATCTATTCGATCAGTGCCAAAGGTGACCATTTTATTTCGCCAACCCGTGGCTGTCAGTTGTTTTTTGATAAGTTTGCTAACCCAAAAAACGTCTTTCGAGAATATTCCCTTGACCATGGAGACTTGGATGATTATACCCATAGCCGCATTATGATAAGCCGTAATGCGGCTACAGAGATTTGGCCAACGGTGACAGCATGGATAGAGAAGCATGCAAGGTAACGATGACACACCCCTACACATCTTTATACTTGTCAGAAAGTCATAGGCTGTGTCAGTATTAGCGTCATCAATTTTTAACCAATAAAAAATAAGTCGTAGGAAAGTGGCGTCTATGAGTGGATTATCAGAGCAAAATCTAGATACACAAAACCCAGATAAGCAGGACAAAAAACACTATCGTTATTTGGTGTTTATTGGGCGCTTTCAGCCGTTTCATTGCGGGCACAAAGCGGTCGTGGATGAAGCATTGAAGCGTGCCGACAATGTCATCATGCTCATCGGCTCCGCAAACTTACCACGTAGCTTACGCAACCCCTTTAGCGTTGCTGAGCGCGCCGCGATGATTAAAGACGCGTATTCAACAGCAGATGCCGCGCGTATTCACTGCGTCGGACTCGATGATGCGCTCTACAATGACACACGCTGGCTGCAATACGTGCAAGCAGGTGTCAAATCTGTCACTGGCGACTTGCAGACCGATATTGGTCTCATTGGTCATTCAAAAGACAGCTCATCGTATTATTTATCGCTATTCCCCAACTGGGCATCGGTCTCTGTACCCAATTATCATAATCTATCGGCGACCCCTATTCGGGACAGCTATCTCATGGGTGCCACGCCAACGCCTGAGCGCACCCCTGAGTCGACCCGTAACGTCCTAAATGACTTCAAAAAAACCGAGGATTATCAGCAGCTGCACGAAGAAGCTGACTTCGTTGATAAGTATAAAAGACAGTGGGAGTCTGCGCCTTATCCGCCTACCTTTATGACCGCTGATGCCTTGGTCGTCCAGTCAGGTCATATTCTGTTAGTAGAACGTCGCAGCATGCCAGGGCGCGGACTATGGGCACTGCCCGGTGGTTTCTTGAATCCAAAAGAGACGCTCTTTGACGCCTGTATCCGTGAGCTACGCGAAGAGACGCGCCTTAAAGTCCCAGAGCCAGTATTACGTGGCTCTTGTCATAGTCAGCATACCTTTGACGACCCTTACCGCTCAGCGCGTGGTCGCACGATTACCCAAGCCTTTTACTTTCAGCTAAAAAACGATCCAAAAGGTCTGCCCAAAGTAAAAGGCGGTGATGACGCGGCCAAAGCATTTTGGCTACCACTTGCCGAGTTGGATGCCACCATGATGTTCGAAGATCACTATGCGATTATTACCAAAATGGTTGGCTTGTAAGACATTGTGTCATTGACTGTTTAGTGCATTAATGACTCATTTTCAATCAATGACACTCTATATAATTTATCTTATAAGTTTGGTTTTATCAGTGCCACTTATATTTTCACCGCCCAAGCCGATAGACGGCAAGGGTTACTAAGCAGCATTTAGTTATCCTTACTAGATGCTGTCAATGGATGAACCGTTAGACTGTTGAGCAATAAATTGATGCTAATGTACATAAAACACTTTCAGTCCATTTAAGGCTCAACAATGATGCGAGTCGTCCATTTCACTCAAAGCAGAGGAGTTCTGTGATGTATACCAGCAATTTAAATAATTTAATCTTAAATAGCGATAGCTATAAAACCTCACATTGGGTGCAATATCCAAAAGGTAGTGAGTATCTATCCAGCTATATTGAAGCGCGTAAAGGCGATTACGATGTGGTATTTTTTGGGCTGCAAGCCTTTATCAAAGAATACCTGAGTACCCCTATTACCCACCAAGATATTGATGAAGCCGAAATACTTATTCAAGCGCATGGCTTGACCTTTAATCGTGCAGGGTGGGAGCGCTTAGTTGATAAACATGGTGGTTATTTGCCACTACGTATCGAAGCCATACCTGAAGGCAGCATCGTGCCCGTCTCCAATGTGGTCTGTCAGATTATCAATACTGACCCAGAATTCTATTGGCTGCCAAGCTATATCGAAACGGCATTACTCCGCGCTATCTGGTATCCGTCAACCGTTGCTAGCGTCTCGCACTATTGCAAAGGTATCATTCGTCAAGCGCTAGAAAAATCAGCGGATAATACTGAGTCATTAACCTTTCGCTTGCATGACTTTGGTTCGCGCGGTGCGTCTAGTCAGGAGTCCGTGGCACTTGGTAGTCTTGCTCATTTGGTAAATTTTGCCGGTACAGATTCCATGACCGCTTTGGTGGCTGCCAGTCGCTGGTATCAAATGGATAAAGACATGCCTGCCTTTTCTATCCCTGCCGCTGAGCATAGCACCATGACTGCATGGGGTCGTGATGGCGAAACTGCTGCTTTTGCCAATATGATTGAGCAATTTGGTGGGGCGGGTAAGAGTTTTTCAGTGGTCTCTGACAGCTATGACTTATGGAACGCCATTGACAATATTTGGGGTGGCAGCTTAAAGGACGACGTGAAAAACATGGGCGGTACTTTAGTCATCAGACCTGATAGTGGTGAGCCTGCTAAAGTAGTCCGCGAGGCACTGGAGCGCTTGGCAGTGAAGTTTGGTACGACGATTAATAGCAAAGGCTACAAAGTTTTGCCAGATTATGTACGTGTCATCCAAGGGGATGGCATTAGTCCGCAAAGCTTGAGCAAAATTATCGACGTGGTCATGAAGGCAGGATTTAGCGCTGAAAACGTGACCTTTGGTATGGGTGGTGGATTACTACAACAAGTCAATCGCGATACCATGAGCTGGGCGATGAAAGCCAGTGCCATCTCTATCGATGGTGCATGGAAAGACATTTATAAAGACCCTATCACTAGCCGCTCAAAACGCTCAAAAAAAGGTCGCTTGGCGTTGGTCAAAGACAGCAACGGACAGCCAACAACCATCAAAGCGGATGATCTACCCGCTGATGCAGACAACCTATTACGTGACGTGTATGTCGATGGCAAATTACTGGTAGAAGACAGCCTCACTACAATTCGGGAGCGTGCAGGATGGTAGCAATATGATAAATAGTCATAAAATGGCGTCGGTTGCACGCGACGTCCTACTCGCTCCTGTTTATCTTTATCAAGGCCGCAAAATCAAGCGTGATACGATGCGCTTGCCTGAGCCAAACGGAGAGCGACACGGACATATTCAATTAGGCAAACCGACTGATACCATTGCTAATAATGCAAAAAATGAGACCAAGCAAACGCTAAACCTCATGATCGTTGGCGATTCAGCAGCAGCGGGTGTTGGTAGTCAGACACAGCATGAGGCACTCGTTGGTAATTTGATGCCTATCTTAGCGCAGCAATCTGTGATTAATACTCAGTTTGCTAACTTGGTCTGGTCGTTGCAAGCGACCACCGGACATACCAGCTTTGATATCTTGCGCAGGCTTTATGTGCTGCCCGCGCCTAGCCACCCTATCGATGTAATGGTGCTGAGTGTTGGCGTCAATGACACCACCTCGAACGTCTCTGTAGGTAAATGGCAGCAGCAAATTGAAGATATTGTTGCGATCGCTCAGCGTAAATTTGGCGTACGGCAATTGATTTTTTTGAGTCTGCCGCCCATGGCGAAAATGCCTGCGATACCTGCCCCTTTGAATAACTTCGTCGGTGCTAAAGCCTCAATTCTTGATGCAACATTACAACAAGTATGTGCAAGTAATGAAGGCGTGACTTATATGGCCACTGATTTTCCAAGGATGATAGAAGAGCACTCTAAGGGCATGCCAATTGATATCAAGGTGATGTTTGCCAGTGATGGCTTCCACCCTAGTAGTTTAATGTATGGCTACTGGGCACAGCAGTTGGCAGAGCTCATTGTCAAGTTGCTTAATTTATCAGCTGCCGAATTGAGCAGCCCTGCTTTCTAAAAGCTGATATCTCAAAGCTAATATCTCAAAACTGATATCTTGAAAAATGACAGCTCAAGATTTAATAACCTAAAACTTACCGTTGAATTTTAAACAAAAAAAACCGCTGAATAATCAGCGGTTTTTTATGGCTTAGCAAAATAAATTGACGCGATAAGCGTAACTTATTCAGCAGAATCAGCAGCTTGTTCAGTAGAATCAGCAGCTTTCTTGTTACGGCCACCAAACGCACCAAAGCGTTTGTTAAAGCTAGCAACACGACCTTCGGTAGAAGTTTTACGTTGCTCGCCAGTATAGAATGGATGCGACGCACTTGAGATATCAAGTGGGTAGTATGGGTATTCTTTACCTTCGTATTCACGAGTGGCTTTGGTTTTAGCCGTTGAACGAGTCAAAAAGAACACGTCAGCGTTAGTGTCGTGGAACAAAACTTCTTGGTAATCAGGATGGATATCTTTACGCATAATAAACTCTCTATGTCCGATGTATTTACAGTTTTATTGACAATGTGTCGAAACTTTTATAAAGAAATTCTTACAAAAAAGCACTTATAAAACTGAGCATACGTAACTGAGGCACTAAGGACATTTGCAAGGCTGGCAGCTGCGTCACTGGCTTATTCCAGCACCCAACACCATACCTCTGCTTACCTAGCCTTCCCCAGCGGGAAAATTAAACCGCGATTTTAACGGTTTTTGGTGTTTGATGCAAGCAGCAGTTGCGATCATCATAGAGGATAAAGTATCAGCAAACCGACAATGTTATTGAGATAAGTATTCTATGCTATTATAATATTTGATTAGATAAACCACTTAATAATGATTAAAGTTGTAGATTATTTAAATAATACCTATTTTTTAGGGCGTGTCCTCATTTTAAAAATGGTGATAAAAATGAGATAAATTGCCGTCAAACGAGGAAAATAGTGCAGATAATATCGGGATATTAACCAGCTATTTAACGATGTTTGGCAAAATTTAGCCATTTTTAGCCCGTTTAGATATGATCAATTGAATTGAGGACACGCCCTAGTATTGAGTTTTTAGTATTAAGATTCATAAAATATTAGCCGTGCTACCCATAGCCTGCTTTTATAAATACTTACTGCTATTATGACAAACGTCACCTCAGTGACCATTCAATACTCGTAAATTAATCATCGTTAAATTAACGGTTACTAAATGAAGTACTCCTCATTAACAGTCACTAAATAAGGATAATAAACAATGATAAATACTGCCCTAAAAACCACCACGAAAGCCCTACTCATCAGCTCAGCACTTGCGGTCACCACCATGGCAAGCGCGGCATTACCTAGCCAATGGCAATTAGATGACTCACATACCCGTGTCGGATTTTCTGTCAATCACTTAGGGTTTTCAACGACCATGGGTCGCTTTAATGATGTGCAAGGTGTAGTCAATTACGATATCAAGGCCCCTAGCAAAACCAATATGAGCTTTACAATTGCAACCGATAGCATCGATACCAATTGGGATGCCCGTGATAAGCATCTAAGAACGGATGAATTTTTTAATGTGGCTAAATACCCAGCGATGACTTTTAAATCTACCCAAGTCACTTTTAGCAACCCACAACAAGCCAAAGTAACGGGTGATTTCACCATGCTTGGTCAAACTAAGCCCCTCACACTAGACGTGACGTTAAATAAAATCGCCAACAGCCCTCTTACGAAAGAGCCTGTCATTGGTTTTCGTGCTACCGGTATCATTGATCGCGCAGCCTATGGTATGACGGCATTTGCTGCCGGCATCACTACCGATGTTCCCATTCAAATCGATGGTGAATTGGTACAGAAAACAACAAAATAGCGCTGAAATACTTTTTATAAATCCTTTACCTAAAAAAGCAGCCACTATGATGGCTGCTTTTTTTCGACTTGAAACCTACTTGTTTTATTTAGTTTTAATAATATGCCAAACGCCAAGCTTGTTATCGCCGTCGGTATCGCCAACTTTTGTATCATTGGCATAAAAGTATAAAGGCTTACCATTGACAGCCCATTGATATTTACCGTCTTCCCGTTGGAAAGCGGCAAACTGACTAGAAGCTTGGGCATTGCTAGGAGCCATAAAAGCAGGCCAAGCTAACAGACATGCCGAGCCACACTCTGATTTGTTCATGGAGTCTTTGTCAAAGGTATATAGCGTCATTTTGTTGGTAGCATCCACTAACATCCCATTCATACTGGCAACTGGCGCTTTATTGCTCATGGTAGCTTGTACGTCATGCATGCCTGAATCGTCATTGCCAAACACATTGTTTAGCGTCGAACAACCCGTTACGGTCAACACACTGGCTAGAGCAGATAACATCAGAATACGTTTCATAATCACTTCCTTGTATTTAAAAGTATTTAAAAAAAACATCTTATTAATCTAGATTTTTATTAAACTGAATTTTTATTGAACATGGTGTTTATTAATTATCAATATTGCAATCTGCTGATTTGTGCGATAGTTAAGTCATACGCTCAGACAGTTGCTTTACTTTCATACACTTTACTCTCACAGAGGATTTCAAGTCGTTTTACTATAGCATATGCTATAAAACGGTCGTTTTTGTCAGAATATAAACTTACAAAAACCTGCGAATATTACAAATTAGTAAACCATGACGTGAATCTTATGAGTGAAGGTATTTCATGTTGATGGACGTTCAAAATAGTGATGATACTTGAATGATGCTAGGCATCTCATTTCTATTTTTGTTTTTCATGGTCAGGACAGTCCATCGCAATTTGTTGACAAAACTAATGCATCTACTTACGTATTTGCCATCATATGCACAATAGGTTTTCGTAAAATAGCGCTATAAATGATAAGCAGTATATGAGAAGAGCCATATAATCAAAAGTATGACTATAGCGGTCTCATATGAATGTTGAACTTGACTGTATCCGCACGCATATCAATAGCTACAACAAGATTCAAGACACTGACATGATCAGACACTTATATGCCCAAACAATTATATGAATAAGCAGAGCATGTCCCGACGCTGATGCTATCAAGGATATAACAACGACAATGACCGATAATTTTAGCAAAAACGCCTCTCAAGCCATCCTGCATGATGCTGAATTGCAGAATACTGATGCTCAGGATATTGACCTCAAAGATATCGAATTTTTAGAGACTACACTTGATACAGCAGCGGCTACCACAAAGGACGAGCTATCTAAAAAACGCGTCGGCATTCTAGGCGGCGGTACTGCAGGCGCAACGATTGCTATTCGCCTCGCTGCATTAGGGCTTGAGACCTACGTCTTTGAAAAGAAAAAGTCGCTTATCGATGGTCCACCAATGTGCCATTTGCACGCGGGTGGTAATCTATACCGTGAAATCCCTGACGAAGACTGCGTTGCTTTGCTTAAGCAGTGTATTGATATTCTGCGCCTTTATCCTTATACCATCGATGTACGTCCAACCGTATTTGCTGTCCCAACGCGCGACGAAGGTTTACCCGAAGACTTGCTCCCGCGTCTCGATATCTTGACGGATGCTTATCGCGAGCTCATCGCACAAGACAGCAATAACAAAGTACTGGGCGAACCGGAAAACTACTATCAGCTCTATAGTCATGAGCAACTGATTGAGCTGTCTGAACGTGATCAAGTTGCGATACCGAGCACGGTTGACGAATGGGTGATACCGGTTGCCAAATATCTGGATTTAAATAAAGTGAAGTTTCCGCTTATCGTCGTGCAAGAGTATGGCTGGAATATTTTTCGTTTAGCCGCTTCTGCTCAACTCGCCTTAGAAGGCTATGAGCATGCGCACGTCTTTACCAATACGGAAATTAAGCAAGTCATGCCTGTGGATTGTGAGAACTGTACCAATGCTGATCACCATGTCACAAAATGGCGCGTCGATTACCAACAAGCGAGCCAGTCTCAACCTGAGTCTATCGAAGTCGATTACTTGGTCAATGCTTGTGGCTTTCGCACTGGTGTTATCGACGATATGGTCGGTGTCAAAGTCGAGCGTATGGTTGAGTTCAAATCTTCTTATATCACGCACTGGGGTGATGCTGGTGGACAAATACCCGAGATTATTGTGTATGGCAGTCGCGGTACGCCAGAAGGTATGGCGCAGCTAACCCCTTATCCAGGCGGTTACTTTCAAATCCACGGTATGAGTAAAGCCATTACCCTATTTACTGATGGCTTGGTCGCTTCTGATAAAGCCAGTGCACAACCTCAATTACCGCCTCAGTATGTACATTATATCGAAGATGGCTGGGACAAAGCACCGCTACAAGCCCGTAGCCAGCAAGCGATTGAGTACGTAGCAGAGTTTGTGCCTACCTTTAACAGTGCGCGCACCGTCGGTAATGCCTTATACGGCGGGCAGCAAATCCCGGGTCAGGACGATACCTTGCGGGTAGCCGATGTGAGTTTATACTCTAATATACGTTACGCCCGCGCAGAGAATGTAAAAGCATCTTCTACCTTGATCGCTGCTGATCAAATCGTTAATGAATTGACGACTCTTGGCTTAATCGACAATGACACAGCAGAAAATCGTAGTCGCCATGCGCATGAATGGTCATACTTGGCCCATAATGACCGCTTAACGATTGATAAAGTGGCACGCGTCTTGGCTGAAGATCGTGGTTTCCCAGCGGCAATGGCTGATGTCAATCATAGCATTCGCGAGATGGCGTTAGAGAATTTAACACCAGCTCAGCCTTAGGCGTTTGCCGTCTGTTAATACGTTCGATAAATCTGGTAGAAACCAACGCTAAAGAGTATAGAAAAAAGGAGGTCGTCGCTAGTGATTAGCGACGACCTCCTTTTTTCTTATATACAATGAGACCATTTAACAGCTTATATTCTGATCTACCTATATTTAATTGCCCGCCATTTTTTCAGTATCGATCGCATCATCTATCGTCACGATTGTCCGTAACAAATCAATCGCTTCAGCGATGGTATTACAAACCACCAAACGCTCAAGATCTTGCTGCTTCATAAAGCCTTGTTCCGTGGTATATTTTAAGTGCTCAATCATGCGATCATAAAAGCCATTAATATTCAGAATAATCATTGGCTTTTCATGTTGGTACAGCTGACGCCATGTGGCGATTTCCATAATCTCTTCGAGTGTACCAAGACCACCGGGTAAAGTAATAAAAGCATCCGCGTACTCTGCCATGACCGTCTTGCGCGTGTGCATGGTATCGGTCAGATGCAGACGAGTCAGACCCTCATGGGCGATTTCGTGTTTGAGCATAAAGGTAGGAATCACACCAACAGCTTGCGCGCCACCTTTGATAACGTCGTCAGCCACTGCACCCATTAGACCAATACTGGCACCGCCATAAACCAAACCCAACCCATTTTCTGCTAGAGCACGACCAAGCTCACGGGCTGCTTGCTCATAAACCTCACTATTACCCAGTCGTGACCCACAATAAACAGCCACTAATGGCATCGCTAATGTTGATTTATCCACGGCTTTTTCGATATGAGTGATATCTTGGCTGGTAATAACTTCATAATTTTCATTATTAATTTTCATTTGCATATAACGCTCCTAAGTTTGCTTAGATTATTGTATTGAGTGGTTCTGTAAAGGGGTTTATCGTTTGTTAGAATGACACAATATGACGTTTATCACTAGGCTCTAAAGTGTTGTCAGCAGTCTATTAATTACGCATAATAAGCATCCGTCAAACTCACACCTATTTGTGATTTTTATATTTGTTTTTATAAGTGGTCAGTAAAAATAGCATAAATCTGGTTGCTCACAGAGAAAATCAAATAACGCTCATTATCCTGCTATTTGCTAGCGTTTATCTTAACATAAGCCGTGCTATCACGCGGTAGCAACGATTTATCGCTACGCAATGACTACATTTTTTAGCACTGACCTGACATAAAACGTTGCAGGTCAATACTTATCATCCTTAACAAAAACGACAAAACTCATCAAGGTATTTTTATGCATAATAATCATGCGCCATCTTCTAGAACGCAACAAGGTGACACAATCGACGCTAATAACGATCATGAAAGCAACGACGATAACGGCAGCTACTCACTAAGTATCATGACTGAGCGTAATCAAGCGTTGGCAGCAACGGTTTATCGCCCTACAGAATCCGTCAAAGCCGCTGTCATGATAGCGCCCGCCACTGGTATCAAGCGTCAGTTTTATCATAATTTTGCGAGCTATCTAACAGCGCAGGGCTTCGGTGTCCTGACCTTTGACAACGAAGGTATTGGCGAGTCACTAGCAACCGATTTGGCCAAATGTGATGCCTCACTGATAAGTTGGGGTCGTCATGATATGCCAGCCGTCCTCGATGCGTTGCAAGATGAATTTCCTGATGCGTCTTACCATCTCATCGGTCATAGCGCAGGCGGTCAGCTGATTGGTCTGATGCGCAATTATAACGCTATCGCCTCGGTGTTCAATGTCGCTTGCTCGTCAGGTTGTATCAAAAACATGGACATGCCGTATAAAATTAAAGCGATGGGTTTTATGGATGCATTCATTCCTGTCACTAACTTTGCATTAGGTTACACCCCATCAGATAAAATCGGCATGGGTGAGCCGCTACCACGCGGCGTGGCTCGTCAGTGGCGCGAATGGTGCAATGGCTCAGGTTATATAAAGACTGCGTTTGGCAAAAGCATTCACACGCATTTTTATGATGACATTCGCATGCCAGCGCTGTGGTTAGGATTTAGCGATGACGAAATTGCGAATAGCAAAAACATCGACGACATGATTCGCGTCTATACAAAGATGCCGGTCGAAAAACGCTTTTTTGAGCCAAAAGATTTTGGATTAAGCAGTATCGGTCATATGCGCTATTTTAGTGGTCGAACCAATGCCAAGGCACCTGAGTTATGGCAAATGGCGGTAGATTGGTTAAATCAGCAACAATAACTTCAAGTATTATAGCTTCCAAAACTACAGCTTCGAGCATGAATAAAAATAGAACAGTTTATAGGGCGCTTTACTTTTTTACATTTTCTACGTCTGCTGCCTTAATACGCTTCGTCAACGCTGAATAAAGCGACGGCTGCATGTTATGGATGTTACCGAGCATCCATTTCACGTAGTTGATGGGCACGTCTTTAATCAGCTTACCTTTATACTTACCAAAGGGCATCTTGCTCACGGGATTGGCTTTGTTAGAGATAGCATGTGCCGCCGCAAAATCCGTCGGCGCAATCTCTAGACGCTCACAGCAAGCTTGATAAAGTAAGTAGCACATACGGGCATCACCTAGCGCGTCATGAGCGGCTATCGTCATTCTGCTCGCCTCAGACTTGCCCAATAATTGCTCGATACACTTAGATTGACTGTAGCCGCTCCACTCTGGGAAGGCCACGCGCGCCAGCCTCACGGTACAAATCAGCTTGGCAGAGGGGCTACCAATTACCCGCCAATCAAAACGTACGTTGTGACCAATTAAGTATTTGGGCAATTCAAACTGCTCCAAATCAAAACGCTCAAGCCCAGCCACATCTTCATCCGTAATACCATGCACTTTGATAACAACGGGTAATATCGAGCGACCACTGTTGAAATATTTCATCCACTCAAATCCGCTGGCCACATTAATCGTCGCCACCTGAATCGGTCGTGGGTCACGGCCTTGATCGGTTTCGGTATCGATAACCAACGCCGTATCAGCCGTGGTAGAAATGTCAGCCACGTTAGAAATGTCCGCAGAATTAAAAGCATCAGTCATAGAAAATTAACCATCAATAGCACCATCGTGGCTGAATAGGAACAATAAATAGATAAAACTCTATTTATTGTAATTGTATTTATGGGGGTAAAAACCATAGATAACAATGCTATACACACCTTGGAAGATAGGGGTTTTATAATACTAACTCAAACTACATCAGATATATAAGAGACATCAATGCTAGCAGATGGCAATAATCGACCACCAAAGCCAACACTATTCAGCCGTTTGCTAAGCCTAATAATAAGGGCTACGGTGTTACTAGCGCTGTTATTTGTATTTGATAAATTACTACCTAGCATTAGCCAACAGACACAGTCGTTTGTCGTGGCAAAATGGCAGCAACTGAGTTTATTGCAACAAGCGTTGCCAGTAGAAAACAGCCTACCCAGTCCACTACCAGAGCAGCATCTAACCGATACTTGGGGCGCAGCACGTAGCCAAGGGCGCTCCCATGAGGGCATCGATATTTTTGCAGCGCGGGGCACACCGATACAAGCTACGACGCAAGGCATTGTCAGCAAAGTTGGCGAAAATACATTAGGGGGACGCGTGGTAGTGGTGGTCGGACCGGGCGGCGCAGGACATTATTACGCCCATCTAGAGGATTATGCCGACATCGTACCCAATGACTGGGTCAATGCTGGTGATATCATTGGCTATGTTGGCGACAGCGGTAATGCTAAAGGAACACCAACCCATGTGCATTATGGTATTTATATCAATGGCAGCGCGGTGAACCCCTACCCACTTTTACAAAAAGATTAAGGTGCATCGGCAGAACGTACATAAGCGCTTGGAAATACGGCACTAAAGGTCGAGCCTTTGCCTTCTACCGACTCTATGGTTAGTTGCGCCTCATGTTGATATAAGACATGTTTTACAATTGCCAACCCTAAGCCCGTACCACCCGTAGCACGGCTGCGTCCGCTATCGATGCGATAGAAGCGTTCCGTCAAGCGCTCGATATGTTGGGGCGCAATACCGAGACCATCATCTTCGACGGCAAAGCGGCAGCCTTCCGATGTTTTTGTCCAGCTGATAGCGATGTTGCCACCCTTTGGCGTGTATTTGATAGCATTAATCACCAAATTGGATAAGGCGCTCGTTAAGTACATCTCTGAGCCATATAGTCCATCGTAAGTGTCTATCTGCAAATGAATAGTATGACCATATTCTTGGTTATACGCCTGCGCATCATCATAGATATGCGTCAGTAACTTGGTCATATCAATGTCATTTAGCTCATGCGTCTCTTCTATTTCGATGCGAGACAATAGCAGTAAGTCATTCACAATCCTATTCATACGGGCAGTCTGCTGGGTCATTAGCTCAAAACCACGCCGCCACTGCGGGGGCATATCCTCTTGATCGGAGAAGTTTTCTAGATAGCCCATCAGCACGGTCAATGGCGTACGCAGCTCATGCGAGACATTGGCCACAAAATCACGGCGCATTTGCTCCAAATGCTGCAAGCGGGTCACATCATAAATTATCAGTAGTTTTTCATCACCGAAAGGCGTCAGTTCACACTTTAGATAACGTTTAGGATCTCGCCATGACACCATGTGCACACCATCGCTCGGTGGCGTGATAGCCTGATAATACTGGCGAAATTCAGGCACGGTGATAAAGTCAAAAATGCTTTGACCTTTATTGCTTGACTGCAATAACAATAAATCTTCCGCTGCCTGATTCCACCATTCCAAACCATCATCATCATTGAGCAAAATAACCGCATCCCGTAGTGCTAGTAAGGCACTGCGGATTTTTTTGAGTTGATTTGTTGTATTGTGCTGGGCAACTTGCGCTTGCTCACCCTGTTGCTCATTTTTTATCGGCATTATCGTCATCGTTATCCTTGCTACTGTCTTCTGCGTTGTTTTACGCTTGCCACGACTTGTTCTGTCTTGGTCTAATTGGATTCGATCAAGCTGGAAAACCGATACCCAGTACCGCGCACCGTTTGTATCAGCGTAGCACAGTCATAAGGCTGTAGTAATTTACGTAAACGCCGAATATGCACATCAATCGTTCGATCTTCAATATAGACATTGCCGCCCCAAACCTGATCTAGCAGCTGTGTCCGTGTATACGCACGCTCTGGATGACTCATAAAAAATGCCAACAACCGATACTCTGTCGGGCCGATATCAATGAGCTGACCTGCCGCCGTTACGCGCTGGCTTTTGGGATCTAAGCTAAGCTTGCCGATTTCGATAGGCTTATCGGCGCTCAATGTACTACTACGACGTAGCACTGCCTTGATTCTGGAAATCAATTCCCGTGTCGAAAAAGGCTTGGTCATATAGTCATCAGCACCTGCATCAAGACCATGAACCTTACTGTCTTCCTCACTTTTGGCGGTTAGCATAATAACCGGTATCTCAGCGAGCAAATCGTCGTTTTTGAGCATACGACAAAAATCAATACCGCTTTTTTCGCCGGTCAGCATCCAATCCAATAATATGAGCGACGGACGGTGATCGACCACTTGCTGATGTGCCTCTGATGCGTCCGCAGCCTGCAAGCTATCAAATCCAGCCATCTCTAACGTCATCACAATCATTTCACGAATCGCAGGCTCATCCTCGACGATCAAAATTTGCTCATTGTACATACGGCAACCTTATTATTATAGTCAAAATATCAGCGTTCAAAAAGTTAGCATTCAAAAAATCAAGATACAGAAAGAGGCGATAAACACTCGCCCGTTTCTACTTATTAAACGGACTAATTATGACAGCATGATGACAGATAATTTTTATACTTCTAATAAAAAGTTTAATGGCCCATCATTGACGCTGGCAACTTGCATATCAGCACCAAACTGACCAGTGGCAACATTGTGATGCTGAGTGTTGGCATAATCAACCAGTTGTGCAAATAGCACTTGAGCAGCATCAGGTGCCATCGCGCCACCAAAGTCAGGGCGACGACCCTTGTCTGTTTTTGCCATCAAAGTAAATTGCGACACCAACAACAGTCCGCCACAGACCTGTTGCACATTTTTATCCAGTTTACCGACCTTGGCAGGATCTTCATCGTTTTCAAAAATACGATAGGCCAAGATTTTGTCGATCATGCGTTGGGCAGTTTGCAGGCTATCTTCATGCCCCAAGCCAATATATGCCAATATCCCATGATCGATTTTGCCAATACAATGCTGATCGACGACGACGCTGGCGTGGCTCACCCGTTGTATAAGTGCTTTCATTTACTGATTCCTTAACAGATTATGCTCAGACAATAATGTGCTGTCCATGATAAAATACAGCCATTAACTTGACTAATTTTTATTCTTATTTCCAATCCTATTTTGGTAGCCTTATTATGAATGTATTTACCACCTTACAACAGCTTGTCCCGCAGCAGCAACTGAGTAAAGTCGCTGGGCGTCTAGCCGCCAGCCGTCATCCGTACGTCAAACGTGCCTTTATTCGTGGTTTTGCCAAAGCTTACGGCGTCAGCTTAGGTGAGTATGAGCGTCAGAGCTTTAATGCTTATGAAAGCTTTAATGACTTTTTTACCCGTGAGCTCAAAGAAAATGCACGTACTATCGACAGCAGCGCCAACGGTATTGTCAGTCCTGCTGATGGTATCATCTCGCAGCTAGGTCAAATTGAAGACCATAAACTACTCCAAGCAAAAGGTCGTCATTATGATGTTGGCCAATTACTTGCTGACAGCGAAGATGGTAGCTACTTCGCTGATGGTAGCTTTGCGACTGTTTATCTCGCGCCCAGTAATTACCACCGTGTGCATATGCCATTTGCGGGTACATTAACTAAGACCCGATATGTGCCAGGTACACTATTCTCTGTCAATAATACCACGGCCGAAAACGTGCCTGATTTATTTGCTCGTAATGAGCGTTTGGTCTGTTTATTTGATACAGAATACGGCAAAGCTGCCGTGGTAATGGTCGGCGCTATGATTGTCGCTGGTATCGAAACCGTCGCCACTGGCAAAATCAGCCGCACTGAGGACATCCAAGAATCAGAACACAATATGAGCTTTGAAAAAGGCGCTGAGCTTGGACGCTTTTATTTGGGTTCAACAGCGATTGTCGTTTTGCCAAAAGCCGCAAAAGCGGATTGGCAGGACAGCATGAAAGCCAATAGCGTGGTAAAAATGGGACAGTTATTGGGTCAAGCAAAAACTCAGCAAGCTTAATTTGTAAGAAGCTCATAATACTGAAAAGCCCAGTTAAACGTAGATAATGACGTTTGACTGGGCTTTTTAATGGCTGTTAGTTTGTACTACTTCCATTTTGTATTGCTTGTTTTTACTACTTTAGGCTACCTTGTCCAAAAGCCTTTATCAATATCGAAAGTGCTTATGGATAGGATAAGCAAATAGGATGTTTTCCTCCTGCGTACCACTTCCGATATTATGAATAATCAGCGGCGTACCATCAGCAGCTACTTTATCTGAGACGATACCGATATGCGGCAAGTTACCCTTTGGCAGCCGCCATGACACAACGTCTCCCGCTTGAAAACTGCCTTTATCAGTCGTAGATAATGTCTGTCCATGACGCGCAAAAAACGTTTCAAGGTTGGGCACGCGTCGATGATCGATATTTTTGTCCGTTGACTTTAAGCCCCAAATCTTTGGGTAGCCCGACCAATTTGATTTCATATCATGGTTGACCAACTGCTGCAAATCCACATTTTGCAAACGATAAGCACGGACAATCACATCGGTACAGACACCAGTCTCTATTGGTACATCACCACGCGGAAAGTCCAGCTTACGGTAAGTAGGATCATAACTCACCGTGACACCAATCTGTTTTTTAGCATCGTGCGCCAATTTATCGCCATCACTGATAGGAGCAAGCGCTTGTGCCATTTGCGCTACTCCCAACATGCTGACAAAGGCTAGCGATTTGTACCATGTTTTATAGTTTCTAGATAAGCGCATGGAACCTCTCTGTTATTATTGACACTATTCAATATAAAGGTTTTAAACAGCGTCAAACATTGCGAGTCAGTAACAAGGTGACGCTATCAATTTATTTATCAACCAACCACCCTTGCTGGGTCGCGTATTCAATGTTTTGTGATAACCAATCATGGATGGGAGGAAAGCTGTCTTTGATAAATTCATGCGCGCCAGCCACTTGCGAGCGTGTAACACCAAGCTCAATCCACGTTTTGCCCTCAGTATTTAAATTAAGCAAAAATGGCAACAAACGATCGATCACTCTAAGTAGATCAGCCTCTTTACTATTACCCGTTTCCTGCTCTTCCCAGATCTCACTTAAATCAGTAATACCGTTACCGCGTTCGCGTTGTAATCGAGCAATACCCTCGCGTTCTTCGAAGTGCGCATCACGACGGGCATCAGCATATAAAAAAGTATCGCCCGCATCAATCTCACCCAAATCATGCACCAGCGCCATCTTAAGCAATTTTTCATGATTGACGTCCAACTCAAACAATTCAGCGATTGACCAGCATGCCATTGCTAAATGCCATGAGTGCTCAGCAGAGTTTTCCAAGCGAGTCGTCCCCGTCACATAGCTGCGCCGATTGACACGTTTTAGGGCATCAAGCTCTAATAAAAAATGCGTGACGTCATCTATCTTAATATTTGCATCGCGCGTTGGATCGGTCAATGTTATAGGTGTGTTTGAGGACATATTTCTCTCTGGTTAAATGCAATACAGCGCCTGTCTTATCAAGCGCTGTTTTCACGAAAATAATTTACAATAATTGAAACAACAACGCTAAGAGTTCGCCCTTCATTCTCAACCCTTTATTGCATCCGCTACTTAATCAAATTACTAATAGTCTTAAAGGCAGGGTCTTGGCTACTGCGGCATAATTCAAACAGAATGGATTCTACTGTCGTAATCACGCCGCCAGCGCGTCGAATACGGCGAATGGCTTGCTTTTTGTCATAAGGAAAGCGCGACCCAACGGCATCTCCAATAATAACTGGCTGCATCCCATTATCCAATAAATCCAGCGCCGTTTGCATGACGCAAACATGGGCTTCGACACCAAATAATAGGACAATGCTGCGATTTTGCTGTGCTAGATAATGCCATGAGTCATTATTATCACAAGCGCTAAACGTGACCTTTTCAAAGCTTTTGGCATTGTCGCCTTCTAATACTTCACGTATCTCAGGTAGCGTATCGCCCAAACCTTTTTTGTACTGCTCGTTGAGCATAATTGGGATATTGAGGGCTTGTAGACCTTTGATCAAAGTGACTGTCTTTTTGACGATATTTTCATGGTCATAAATATGCGGCGTTAAGCGTTCTTGAACATCGATTATCATCGCTTGGGTATTTTCGCGAGCGATTCGATAGGTACGATCGGTAATCATAGTAGACATGGCACACTCCTTGTACGGCTGACTTTATTGTTAAAGGCTACGTTAGTTTTATCATGGATATTGTCTTTATTAGCCTTATGCTCATTTAGTCATAGTTTGCTGAGTGCGTCAATGGAGATAATTTTTAATCACAACTTGTCACTCTTGACTCAAACTGTTACCTACCCAAAAGTGAGTAACTATATATTGTGGCGCCTAGCATTACGTAACAAAGCCTGTTTTTGAGTCATGACCATGACCACACCGAAAATCATACCAACACATAAGGTCAGAAGATAATACACCATATAGCTGAGCGTGTTTATGAAAGCAACAAACATACTGGATAAGAGGATGGTCAATATGACAGCCACAGTAGCACCATATATTTCTCTATATTTTTTGTTATAAATCTTATAAATAACTAATGTTATCGCAATACCAAACATGCCTAATATAGCGCCCCAAGCACCCGCCATGTCCATATCATAATAGAGAACCCCTAAAATATTAGCGAAAATACCACATATAAAAAAGGCAATCGTAAAACGTATAGGACCCAATACTTTTTCCAAAATATAACCTGTAGCAAACAGCATTCCCAGACTCATTACTAAATGCATAATTCCTGCATGTACAAAAATTGCTGTGACCACCCGCCAATGCTTACCAACTTGCAGCGCGTCCACCGTTAACCCACCTACACTATTTACCTGTCTAGATAAAGGGTCAATGATATCCATACCCATGAATACGGTCAGTATAAATGCACCTATACAGGTCAGCATCAATACTAACGTTGCAGGTCGTTTTTTATTACTTTTAAACAGAGCTACTAGGCTTTTTGATAGATCACTCACTGGTGCTCGTTTTTTTACGGGCTTTTGTTTTTGTATATGTTTTCGCTTTTGTATATGTTTTTGCGTACCTTTCTTTTCTTGACTATCAAACTCTGCTGCGAGAACGAGCAACAAGCACAGCACCATACCAATAAAAAACGAACCAAACCCCCAAACGAAATCACGATCTAAACTGTCAACGAATATCTCTGATTCAGGTACTAACACCAAGGGTGGTAAATTAGACTGCTTATTAGTTTTAGAGATAGTATACAAATAGGCGCTTCTGTCATTTGATGACTTCAGCTTTCTAAAATATCTGATATTAGAGAGGTCAGCAGCGGCGTATCTATAGCTCGAGTCATTAATAAACGCTGAGTATTGACTGTCTTTAATACTTTGGTCTGCGCGATTATCGTATTTCGTGTGGTAGCTAGAACCTAGCCAGATATTATCAGCAGCGGCAAACGGTGTAACAATGTAATAATCAATATGCAATGTCGATTCGAAGTATCGTCCATTGACTACTACTTGTGTCTCTATATAAGAAACTCTCTCTGATTTTACTGGCTCAACATTACCAACTTTGAAGTATTTTTGTTTTGGATAATGACGAATATCATTCAAGCTGTCTACTTCAATGACGTCATAAGCCGCTTTGGACAAATAGTTTTGGCTGATCAAAAGCGGTATCACTAATGCTAAAACCATCGTGATACAAAAATAGCCTGAACTACTACGCTTAACCCACTTTAAGGTTAAAAGCTCGTACCTCGGCCACATCCAAATACTAACGACTGAAATAGATAAAAGGAGAGGAATACCAAAATCCCAGTAGCCCTCCTTTAAAGGCAGAATATTTAGATAAATATCAAGTACCCAACGCAAAACACCAAAAAGCAGAATGGTCAGGATACTTAAACCCAAATAAGGCAAAAACACCTGCTTTAATTTTAGTTTAATCGATCCTTTAGGGCGTTGGGTTTTCTGCTCTTTACGCTTAGCAAGTTTACGTCTCTCCTGTCTACCTACTCTGCTTCTATTTCTATTTTTATTCTTATATCTATATTGGCTTCGCTTATTGTTATCTCGCATACATCGTCACCACCACTCTAACGCACCTTAAACTGTTGAAACTCTTTTTTATCAATTTTTGCTTTTAAGATTAATAGTAAGCAAATAAACATACCAATGATAAAAAACCTAATCGTTTTTAGTAACTGTTTAGTAGCAGCTTCTGCGAGCGTACCCACCTTAGCAATGAATATGTAAGGTTCACTCTCGTATCCTTGAGGTGATGATTCAATAGCCTGTAAATAGCCACTTTTAACATCTGAACTTTTTAAGTATTCAAAATAATCAGCCAAGGGTACTCCTGAGTTTTTATATTCACATTTTGACGTTTTAATAAATACTTCAAATTGCTGTCGCTTTTTCTGTTCAGGCAGATTGTTGTCAATAACAATACGGAAGTTTTGTCCTAACCAAACATTATTGGCGTCAGAAAATGGGGTAGCTAGATACAGATAAACTAGCAGCTCACTCTGATATTTCCCAGTTACTTCGGTAGTAATATGAGATACAACTTCTTGTTTTTTAACATTGAAATCAGCTACTCTAAAATACTTTTGTTTTAGGTACTGTCGAGCCTCGTCAACGTTATTTATATCGATAACACTGTACGACACTTTTGATAGATAAACTTGACTCATAGATAGAGGTGGAAACAAAGCTAGCACCATCACCAAGTAAAATATATTAGCGCTATCTTCTTTAAAAAAATTAAAACGTAACAGCCGAATCCGCGTACGCATACAAACAATCACAACTATAACACTAAGCAGTAGCGGAATAATCAGATCCCAAATACTGTCCTTGAGTGGCCATATATCTAAGTAAATATCTAAAATCCAGCGTACGACATTATAGAGTAACGCTGTTAAAAGACTTAACCATAAAAAAGGTAGAAATATAAGTTTGAGTTTTATCTTAGTAGACTTCTTATCCAACATACATTGTCACCATCAACTAAAACATTCTCAACTGAACTGCAGTCAATTAGTCTTCCTTTAATTAACATTATTTCACACACAAAACTATATTTGTTCTAAACGCGAAAAAGCGCCTCCAACATTAAGTGAGAGACGCTCATTTTACAAGACATTAATATAAAATTGATCAACAAATATCAGTTTTATTAATATTTACTACTATTTGGAAGTCAGACTAAAATTACACACGCTCAATGATAGTAGCAATACCTTGGCCAAGACCGATACACATCGTCGCTAGACCGATTTCAGTATCTGATTGCTCCATCGCGTTTAGCAAGGTAACCGTGATACGAGCACCAGAACACCCTAGTGGATGACCTAGCGCAATCGCGCCACCGTTGATGTTGACGATGTCTTGCTTGTCCGTCAAGTTCAAGGCTTTAAGTACTGATAAGCCTTGCGCTGCGAATGCTTCGTTTAGCTCGATGGTTTGCATATCATCGATGCTCATGCCAGCACGCTTAAGTGCTTTTTGAGTCGCAGGTACAGGACCGTAACCCATGATAGCGGCATCACAACCAGCCACAGCCATGCTGCGAATACGAGCACGTGGCTTAAGACCTAGCTCTTTGGCTTTCTGTGCGCTCATCACTAACATTGCAGATGCACCGTCAGATAATGCAGATGACGTTGCAGCAGTCACCGTACCACCTTTAGGATCAAAGGCTGGACGTAGATTTTGCATTTGCTCCATCGTAGCATCAGGGCGAATCACTTCATCGACGGTACATAGTTGCAAGCGACCAGCAGCATCATGACCTTCGATACCGATGATTTCATTGTCAAAACGACCTTCAGTGGTCGCAGCCCATGCACGGCGATGAGACTCAAGACCAAAGGCATCTTGCTCTTCGCGAGTGATGCCATTCATACGGCCCAGCATTTCAGCAGTCAAGCCCATCATGTTTGAAGCTTTTGCATAATGCTTTGATGCTTCAGGGTTAAGATCAACACCATGCATCATGCCGACGTGACCCATGTGCTCTACACCACCGATGATGAACACATCACCTTGATTGGTCATGATTTGGGCAGCGGCAGTGTGTAGCGCCTGCATAGAAGAACCACATAGACGGTTAACTGTTTGACCACCTGCAGTCTTTGGAATACCAGCCAGCAGACCGATGTTACGACCGATGTTTAGACCTTGCTCTAGGGTCTGGTTGACACAACCCCAGATGATGTCTTCAACGTCGCGTGGATCGAAATCGTTACGTTCAACCAATGCACGTACCAATTCAGCAGACATGCTATCAGCGCGAACGTGACGGAACATACCGTTTTTGGTTTTACCCATCGCTGAGCGTACGCCATCTACGATGACCACGTCTTTTGGACTTAAAATTGTCATACTATCTTCCTTTTCAATTTTTATTGTCAGTGTAGTCAGTCCACTTTAGTGCTATTACCTCGTCAATCTCGCCTAAAGTACAATAGGTACATTAGCGATTGAGTTCCTTGTGCTAGCTCTAAATTGAATTAACTATAATCGTACGTTCACTATTGGAGACGATTCATGTCTCAATTGCTCTTAGCCTAAATAGCAAACGTACGGCACTTCATCCTAGTAGTGACTGCCTATTACGCTGTGGCGTAAAAGGTCTCGCCTGCTGCTGCCATGTCGCGAATCTTTTGCGGCGCTTCATAGGCTTTGCCAAGATGGGCGTATTTTTCACACAATGCCAAGTAGTTATCTAGACCCATTTGGTCGACATAACGGCAAGGACCACCGCGGAATGGCGGGAAACCAACGCCCATAATCATCGCCATATCAGCTTCAGATGGCGTGCTAACGATATTGTCTTCTAGGCAGCGTACGGTCTCATTACAGAAAGCCAGCATAGTACGGTCGATAATCGCTTGATCATCAAAGGTTTGCTTTTCACTATCTGTCGTGGTTTTGAGTAGCTCATAAGTGGCTTCGTCAGCAACTTTCTTTGGCTTGCCGCGCTTGTCCATTTCGTACTTATAGAAACCAACACCGTTTTTCTGACCTAAGCGTTTGTTTTCATATAAAAGCTCAATCGCACCTTTATAATCAGGCTTCATACGGTCAGGGAAACCTTCTGCCATGACTTCTGCACCATGTACACCCGTATCTAGACCAACGACGTCGATTAGGTACGCAGGACCCATCGGCCAGCCGAATTTTTCCATGACTTTATCAACATGGACGAAATCAGCGCCTTGCTTAAGCAGCAAATCAAAGGCACCAAAGTATGGGAACAATACGCGGTTCACAAGGAAGCCTGGGCAGTCATTCACGACGACAGGCACTTTGCCCATTTTTGTGGCCAAAGCAACGGTCGTTGAAATAGCTTCTTCAGAAGATTTTTCACCGCGAATAACTTCTACTAGCGGCATACGGTTTACTGGGTTGAAAAAATGCATACCAACGAAGTTTTCTGGACGCTCAAGTGCTTCAGCTAAGAAAGTAATAGAAATCGTTGAAGTGTTTGACGCTAGGATACAATCGTCTTTTACTAGACCTTCTACTTCTTTAAGAACCGCACGTTTGACGTTCGGATTTTCTACGACCGCTTCGATGACGATGTCAGTTTCAGCAAAATCGCCATAGTTTAGCGTTGGACGGATACGGCTTAAGGTTTCACCCATTTTTGCTGGGGTCATTTTGCCGCGATCGACCATTTTGCCAAGTAGCTTGCTGGCTTCGCCCATACCAAGGTCTAATTGCTCAGACTTGATGTCTTTCATAATGATTGGCAAGCCTTTGCTGGCTGCCTGATAAGCGATACCGCCACCCATGATACCAGCGCCTAGTACAGCCGCTTCATTGATTTCGTGTGCTTGCTTGCTGTGCTGTTTCGCTAATTTCTTAACCAATTGATCGTTTAAGAATAGACCAACCAAGCTTTCTGCTTGTGGGGTTTTCGCCGCTTTTGCAAAATAGGTCGCTTCAACGTCGATCGCTTTATCACGTGATAAATTCACATGCTTTTCGATTGCTTCGATCGCTAGCGCTGGTGCTGGGTACTGCTTAGGATTGGCTTTGGCAAAGATCATACCTTTGGCACTGTTGAATGCCATGGCTTGCTCAAGCTGATTTAGCTTAACAGGCACTAATTTCTCTTCACGTTTTGCTTTCCAGTCAAGCTCACCTGAGATACATTTTTTGACCAAGTCAATCGCTGCATCTTGCAAGTCGTCAGCAGGAACCGTCGCATCAACCAAGCCTAGCTTTAGTGCTGCTAGTGCTTTTTTAGGAGCGCCAGTCGCGATAAGCTCAAGCGCATTGTCGATACCAATGATACGCGTACTACGAACCGTACCACCAAAACCTGGGAAGATGCCCAATTGGGTTTCTGGTAAACCGATAATCGCTTTGTCACTCATGACACGGTATTCACAAACCAATGTCATCTCACAACCGCCGCCCATTGCAGCACCATTAATGGCAGCAACTTTTGGAAACGGCAAGTCTTCAAAACGATTGAAAGCGTCATTAACATGAACGACCCAATCTTTGATCTCGCTTTCTGACTTTTTGAAAGAACCGACGAATTCTGTGATGTCAGCACCAGCGATAAATACGCCTTTCGCCGAAGTTACGATAAGACCTTTTACGTCATCAGCTTTTTCTAAAGCGGTGACGGCTTCACCAAACTGCTTGTTGGTTTCGGCATCAAACTTGTTCACGCTCTCATTTTCGGCGTTGTACTGCATATTGGCGATGCCATCCTCTAGCATTGTCACCGTAATGCGATTTCCTTGGTATACCATCTGAAACTCCTTTCTATATAACGAAAGCTACGTTTTGAATTAAAATAAATAGCCAGTTACTGTTAGTAAAATGGGTAATAGCACTGTGCGCCTGTTGTGTCATAAAAACCAACACAGAGTCTACGCACGAGTGAAGATGTCTTTATTATCTAGCGCTCATGATGATGCACTTATTTTGCGTTTCTTACATGACATCATATGACACTTCATTTATATAATTTCTTTCAAGGTGCTGCTGTTGCAAGTGTTGATGTTATAAATATTGACTGAGATATGGTGCGATATGAGGTATCGACGACCAAATAACCTGAGTAAAAACCTATTGCCATCGTCACCAGATCATTTTCACGTCAATTAGTGTAGGGGATTATGCCCCTCACTGTCACAAGCTAATGCCATACTCGCAAGTCACTCTTAAATCGCTTGTAGGCATTTACCTTACGCTAAAAGTTATTTAGTGAACAACTGTAAACTTAGTTATCGAATTGAATCACTAACTTAGATAAACAGTGAACCTAATCTTGAATGAGTACCATCTCAAAGATGGTAGACCGTTGGTGCTATCCGATTAATTGTACCTCGCTTAGCTTGCTCTTTTATCAGAACATATTCAACCAATGAGTGAAATCATCCATGCGTAACGAAATCTTGTTGTTATCTTTCGACTGAAGTGAGCCTTGTTCCAAACAGACCGCAACAGAAAAATGCCAAAAACAATCGATTGATACTCTGTCTCACATAAGCAATATAATCGTTCATGCTACACTAACGATAATTTTATTACTCCTCTGATAAATGGTTGGATTATGACTGTTTCTTCTACGCCAAGCGTTATGCCTACTAGCTTTAAGTCTTTTAATCGCTCTGACAGCAGCACCGATAGCAATGCCAATAATAGCACCAAGCAATTCCATAGTGCTGTGCGTGCACAATTAGCCAAAGATATCGATGTGTTGTTTGCTTATGCCCAGTTACCAAGCCCACTGTTGGATGCTTGCCGTTATGTGATGACGGGTCAAGGTAAATTGGTACGTCCACTGCTGGTCGCCAGCGCCTTTGCCAACGTGAATGATAATAATAATAAGAATGTTGATAAAGACAATGCAGTCAGCGATGAATTAGCATCGTTATTAGAAAACGACTCAGATTATGATATGGCGCGCCGTGCCGCGTTGGCAGTAGAGCTGCTACATACCTATTCGTTGGTGCATGATGATTTGCCCTGTATGGACGATGATGACCTGCGCCGCGGTCAGCCAACGGCTCATATCGTATTTGAAGAATCGACCGCCCTACTCGCCGGTGACGTATTACAAACGCTAGCTTTTGAAGTATTGACCGCAGAGCTGCCTACCTTTGCGCATTATGATACGGATATCGCCAGCCAGCTGCTCGCTATATTTGCGCCGCGTGCCAGACGTATGGTCTCCGGTCAAATGCTAGATCTCAATGCAGAAGCCAGTGATAGCATTTCACAAACCGATTTGGAAGCCATTCACCGTGATAAAACGGGCGCATTGATTGAAGCAGCCATGCTTATGGGTGGTATATGTGCTGGGGCGACGGCTCCTCAACGTATGGCACTACAAGAGTGTGCTCAGCATATTGGCCTAGCCTTTCAAGTTCAGGACGATATCTTAGATGTCACCACCAGCACCGATACGCTGGGCAAGCCTGCTGGCAGCGATGAAAAACTGGACAAATCTACCTATGTAAAATTCATGGGCGTTGATAAGGCGACTGACTATGCGCAATCGCTGTTTAATGATGGACGCGCAGCCATTATGCGTGAATTGAGCAGTAGTACCGACAACTTTGACACAGACAACGACGCGCTATTGGCACTGATTGAGTGGCTCTGGTCGCGTAAAAAGTAGCTTGGCAAATAACCGAAGACAAAAGATATCGTAGCAAATTTTATTACCCAAAACGGCAGTGAGTGGTCAACATGGACAGTAACCCTACCCCACGTATTTATCTTGGCACTGGTGGCTATAGCGATACTGACATGCTCGGTACGCTGTATCCTACTGGCACCAAAAAAACCGAATTTTTACGTGAGTATGCCAAGCAATACGGTGCGGTGGAGATTAACAGCAGCTTTTACGCACCTATTGGGCAAAAAGCGTTCGCGGGTATGGTTAATAAGGCTTATGAACAAGCCGACAGCGAGTTGAAGTTTGCCGTCAAACTGCATCAAGACTTTACTCATGCACGCAAAGGCACTGCCGAACACGCGCAAGCATTTCTAAACGCATTATCTCCACTTATCGAAGCAAATGCTCTAGCGCCTTTACTGTTACAGTTTCCGCATGGCTTTGATCGTACTCGTGAGCATCGCCTCTATCTGGCAAATCTTGTCAGTTGGTTTCAAGACTACCCACTCACCATTGAGTTTCGTCATAACGCTTGGCACACGCCGCAAGTGGTCGATAGCTTTCGGCAGCAAGGCTTGATTTGGTGCAGCGTGGATTACCCGAAGGTAAATGGCCTACCACCGTCACGGTTGATATTTACCGAACGTACTGGCTATCTGCGCATGCATGGCAATAACCTAAACTGGTGGGATGCGATGAGCGCAGCTGACCGTCATGATTATCGTTATAGCGAGGCGGAGATGCAGGACTGGGCGCAAGCAATTGCCAATCAGCGCCAGCACTTTGATACGCTCTATATCTTCTTTCAAAACACTACTAAAGCACATGCTTACTATAATATTGCGATGTTACGTGAAGCGTTGAGTAAGTTTGGGTTTGAGGTGTTGTAGCTTCGATGTCCCACAATATTAAATGTGTAGCTACTAGTTGCACTAGATCGTTATAATATAATTAAAACCGAGAATAAATATGGATTTAGAATCGATACTAGCGCTTCCCAAACAACATAGATATACATTCATAGGCCTGCTGATATCTTTATTCGTTATTGCACTTTTGATTGATTCGAAATTTAGTGAGCTTTCACTATTAGAAGCTTTTATCGGTTACATTAGGTCAATAGCTGCTGCAATTCTAACATCTCTATTTTTACTATGGGTAATCACATCGTTCCTTCCTCATCAAAAGAAAGGCGAAGGATTAACAGAAATAGAAGCTCAAAAAATCACAAAAGAGTTCGATGAACTTTTGAAATCAGCAAAAAGATGGCGATATAAAGGAAACTTCGGTAGATATATGCGAGGAAAAGTATTACCTACTTTAGCTAATCAGCAAAACTGTCATATTAGTGCTTGTATTATTGATCCTACGAATAACGAATTGTGTGATGAACATGCACGCTATCGTAGTCAAATAAACTCGATAGATAAAGGTAGCAAGTATGACGCCGATACAGTTGCACTCCAAGTGCTCGTCACAGTTGTAATCTGTGCTTGGTATTCTATAAATACAAGAGCAACGATTGAACTTTATTTATCTCAGTCATTTGATCCTGTTCGTATAGATTCGAATGATGACGCGATGATCATAACTGTAGAAGATAGACGCAGTCATGCATTGAAAGTAACTAAACATCATTTCACTTACGAGCATTTCGAAATGTCTATGGAATTCGCTCGAAAACAAGGTAGAAAAGTGAATCTAGGAGGTGTAAGGTCTGATATTAAACTTTCAGAACTCCAGCAGCAAGATGTCTCAACTGCATTAAACCTAGCAGATATGTCAGAACTTTGTCAGAGACTTACACCAGAAAAAATTCTTCAAGCCTGTTTAGAATCGAAAAACCCTTATGAAAACTAATTTTCTAGAGTTATCAGAATTCATCTTAAAAAATTTAGATATGTTGTCATCTAATCTTGTTCCACTTTGGCATCCTCTTGGCTTCGTTTCTTGCATAATCGAAGATATTCCTTCAAGCCATACTATGCGTTTACACTACTGGCCTAAAGGTGAAAGGAGAGTCAAGAATCCAGACTGGCCGATTCACACACATTCCTATGCATTAACAAGCTTAGTTCTCAGTGGTAAATTAAGAGATTTACAGTATCGTGTAGTCCCTGGGGCTGAACTGTGGATTTACTCTGTAAATTACTTTGAAGGCGGCTCAGAGATTGTCAGAACCTCCGATACAGTTCAAGTGCATGATGAAATTGATGAAATAAGATCTTCAGGCGAGCAATATCAAGTCCCTCGCGGTATATTCCATCAAACGCAGGTGCCCATTAATCAGTCAGTAGTTACTCTAGTAATGTTAACAGACCAAAACTCGGAAGCCCCAAAGGTGTTAGGCGATAAACAATCAGATAAATACCCTTATGATCGAATCCCATTTGATTCTATTATTTTTTGGAGTGAAGTAAAAAAAGCCTTAACTTCTTATGTGGAACTAAACATTGATAGTAATAATTGATTCCAATATTTCTTACTTTATAATGGCTTATTTAGCTTCTAACCATACATTTCATATCACTGTATTGTAACTATTATATTGAATAAACCAAAAAAGGACGCCTCTCAGCGTCCTTTTTTCTTATCCAAACCCTTAGTATCTAAGGACTACTCTCCAACGAACGTCTTTATTTTCGTTCCTTATATCTGCATAAATACAATAGATGAATTTATCCAAAACAAGCATACAGAATCGCTCTATTTACTGGTTTGGCACACTGGTAACTTATAACCTACTAATCAAGAGACATCAGTCAAAACGCAATATAAGCGTACTGATATTCACTTATACTATTGGAGAAAGTATCGATGACAACACTAAAAAATAAAGTCGCGATTGTAACCGGTTCATCAAAAGGCATCGGCGCACAGATAGCCATATTGCTCGCAGAATCAGGGGCTAAAACCGTCATTAACTATGCAAATGATGACGCAGCAGCCAACGATATCGTAAGCCAAATCAAATCGGCGGGCGGTGAAGCTATCGCTGTGCAAGCCGATGTCAGTAATGCCAAACAAGTCGAAGCGATGTTTGATGCAACTATCGATGCGTTTGGTAAGCCAGATATTTTGGTGAACAGCGCAGGCGTGATTATTTGCAAGCCTATCGCAGAGACGACCGATGAAGACT
Source organism: Psychrobacter sp. Pi2-51 (assembly GCF_904846665.1). NCBI lineage: Bacteria > Pseudomonadati > Pseudomonadota > Gammaproteobacteria > Moraxellales > Moraxellaceae > Psychrobacter > Psychrobacter sp. Pi2-51. Next base: position 6,760 of record NZ_CAJHBP010000019.1, on the reverse strand, counting down.
TTGACCGTATCTTCTCTATCAATGTAAAAGGCACGTTTAATACATTGCGTGAAGCAGCGACTAAACTTAATGATGGCGGTCGTATCGTCAACCTCTCAAGCACAACCACTCGTATGCTACTACCTACTTATGGCACCTATTGCGCGACCAAAGGCGCGGTAGATCAGCTGACCCGAATTTTTTCTAAAGAAGTTGGCGCGCGGGGAATTACGGTCAATGCAGTGTCACCCGGCCCTACCGATACCGAGCTGTTCCATGAAGGCAAAGCAGATGATACGGTAGAAAGACTCGCTAGCATGTCACCGTTTAATCGTATCGGTGAACCAGTCGATATCGCCCGTGTGGTGGCATTTTTGGTGAGTGAAGAAGCTGCTTGGGTCACTGGGCAGAATATCGGTGCTAACGGTGGTATAGCGTAATAGCGTTGTTCTATTAAGAACTATTAAACAAAAAAAAGGACACCTCGCGGCGTCCTTTTTTATCAATCAAATACTTAGCAGTTAAAGATTATGCTTCAACGCCAGCGTCTTGACCTTTATATTTTGCATTTGCGTAGTCCCAGTTCACTAGCTTGTCTAGGAACGTATCAACATAGTCAGGACGACGGTTACGGTAATCAACATAGTACGCGTGTTCCCATACATCACAAGTCAGTACAGCTACTTGGTCATGTGCAAGCGGGGTGTCAGCGTTAGCTGTTTTGGCGATTGATAATTTGCCGCCAACTTTATCAGCAACTAGCCATGCCCAACCTGAACCGAACTGAGTCAATGCTGCATTTTTGAACTCTTCACGGAACTTGTCGTAGCTACCGAAATCTTCTTCGATTTTCGCTTTTAGATCACCAGTAGGTTCGCCGCCGCCGTTTGTAGGCGTCATGCAGTTCCAGTAGAACGTGTGGTTCCATACTTGGGCTGCTTGGTTGAACATACCTTGCTTGCTGTCATCTTTAGCAGTTGCTACGATGATTTCTGGCAATGTTTTGTCTTCTAGACCAGAACCTGGCAACAAGTCTTTTAGCTTGTTTACATAAGCGGCATGATGCTTGTCATGATGGTACTCTAGCGTCTCGGCACTGATATGTGGCTCTAGCGCGTCTTTTGCATATGGTAGGTCTGGCAATGTAATATTTGACATAATTATTTTATCCTTGCTGTTTAGCCGTTAATTTATAAAAACGTATTATAGAGACTGAATTTTACGCTATTTTTACACCGTAAAAAACACTATAAAATAGCGGACTAAATTGGCTGAGTTTATTGTTAGAAATGAATGTTATCGCTTGATACATGTTACTGCTCAATACAATATCACGTATCATTATGAATCCAAAATGAACCTAGCGGTTACTGCTTGCTATTATTCTTTGCTTAAAAGCCAAGTGTTTGACTTCATAAGCATTTATTAATTAAATATTCAAAAGTTACAGGATATAACTCGCTGTAGCTTGGCGAGTATTATAGCAACAATGACCAAAAATATCAGTTACCAAATGTTATAGACCGTACAATCAGTATAGCCATTAGCTATGGTCAGCGGATAGCCCAGCCGATAGCCCAAGCTACCTCACAGACATCAATGACTACTGCAAATATGACGGTTAGCTAGATTTATAGCCATAGTAAAAGACACTAAAAATAAAAGCTAGATTAAACAGACTCTACGTAATCATTTAATGGAAAGACACTATGACCAACACAAATACCATCGACACTCCCCTACACGCAACACAACCAACGCCGAATACCCAATGGGTGCTCGCCAGTAATAACAAAGGCAAGCTGGCTGAGTTCAAACGGTTATTCGCTGAGGCAAATCTAGAAGTGACCATCATCCCGCAAGGTCAGCTCGATATCGAAGATGCCATCGAGGACGGCTTGAGCTTCGTCGAAAACGCCATTATTAAAGCGCGTCATGCTAGCCGTATCAGCGGACTACCTGCTATTGCTGACGACTCAGGACTGTGTGTGCCCGCACTCGGTAACGCACCGGGCATCTACTCTGCTCGCTATGCTGGTGAGCATGGTAACGATAGTAAAAATAACGCTAAGCTCATTGCTGACTTGCAGCCTATTCGTACTGAGCACGCTAACGAGCCTATCAAAGGGTTATTTGTTTGCGTACTGGCGATGGTGCGCCATTCTGACGATCCATTGCCGATTATCGCCCAAGGATTATGGCATGGCGAGATTTCAGAGACAGCGCATGGTGACGGTGGCTTTGGCTATGATCCATTGTTTTGGTTACCTGACTTGCAAACCAGTGCAGCCAGTCTGAGCGCTGCTGATAAAAACAGTATCAGTCATCGTGGTCAGGCCATTCAGCAGCTATTGGCACAACTGCCTTTATAAGTGCTCCTATTACTACCTTTATAAGTGCTCCTATTAAGGTAAGCAACATAAGGAAACATGACACCAAACAGATAATTTTTACTTTAATAATCAGATAGATTATACTGTTCTACTTTTAAAAATTTTGTCGAAAACCGTTATATGTCTGTATAATTCACCAAAAAGCGTTATTATGCGGTGCATTAACGGTTTATTATTGATATTTGATAGCATTTACAACCTCAGCAGTTTTATATTTTGTGCTGGCAGCGATTGCTACTGACACTGATATGGACGTTGCGGGCTATCATTGTCCCCTATTTATTCCAACGGCAATCCGTTGTACATGCCCGTATTTTGAGGCTCGGTTTGTCTATTACCATTTAATCCTAAGTACTGCTTAATTTTAAGTACTATCTAATCCTAAAGGTGTAATTAACATGGCTACAGATTTACAAGTCACAACCAACAAGCTATCTAACAAAGAAACCCAATTGACAGTTAAAGTACCTGTCGAAAAAATTCAAAACAAAGTCGAAGGCCGTATTCGCCAAGTTGCGAAAACTGCCAAGATTGACGGTTTCCGTAAAGGTAACGTCCCTATGTCACACATCCGCTCTCAGTACGGTGCTGGCATTCAACAAGAAGTTATCAACGATGTGATCCGTGATACCGTTTTTGAAGCGATCAAATCTGAAGACATCCGCGCTGTTGGCATGCCTAACATCGACGACGTAAAACTTGAAGATGATTTCTTGGTATATCAAGCCACTGTTGAAATCTTCCCAGAAGTAGACGTACAAGGTATCGATGAAATCGAAGTTGAGCGTCATACTGCCAAGGTTGATGAAGCTGACGTTGACACCATGATCGAAAACCTACAAAAGCAACGTGAAGAATTCGTTGAGAAAAAAGGCATGGCTGCGAAAGACAACCAAGTGACTTTTGACTTTGAAGGGTCAATCGACGGCGAAAAATTCGAAGGCGGCTCTGCTGAAGACTTCAAATTGGTTATCGGTAGCAACCAAATGATTCCTGGCTTTGAAGCGGGTATCAAAGGCATGAAAGCTGGCGAAGAAAAAATCATCGAAGTGACGTTCCCAGAAGATTACCAAGCTGAAAACTTAGCGGGTAAAGAAGCTCAGTTCAAAATCAACGTAAAATTGGTTGAAAAATCTAAGCTACCTGAAATCGACGATGCGTTCCTTGAGCTATTCGGCGTAAAAGAAGGCGGCGTTGAAAAACTAAAAGACGACGTACGCAAAAACATGGAACGCGAAATCAAAAACGCTGCGCGTAGCCAAGTTAAGCAAGCGACTTTTGATGCATTGCTAGAAAAGAACGAGTTTGACGTACCAAACGCGATGCTAGAGCAAGAAATCGAGCGTCAACGCAACATGATGATGCAACGTTTTTCTCAGCAGTTCGGCTCTAACGCTGAAAGCTTCGATAAAGACATGCTACCAAATGAGCTATTTGAAGAGCAAGCGCTACGTGCTGCCCGTCTTGGCATCATCGTTGCTCGTGTTATCGATACCAAAGGCTTAGAAGTAGATCAAGCACGCGTTGAAACGTTCATCAAAGAAGCCGCTGAAAACTACGAAGATCCAAGCGAGGTAATCGAGTACTACACCACTGATAAGCAGCAGCGCGCTAACATTGAGTCTGTGGTACTAGAAGACCAAGTGGTTGATTATCTAATCGAGCAAGGTAAAGTAACTGACAAAGAAGTTAGCTACCAAGACTTGCTAGCTGCTCAGCAACAGCAGCAGCAAGCAATGTAAGATGATGCTCTGATTATTCATCAGTGTCGTCACATCAGCGCTAATCGGTAACCATGCTTGAGCGATGCCCTAACATTTTGTTGGGGCATTTTTATTGGTGGCTTATGTGCTATCTTTATCCATACTTTATAGCAGCTCCCCTTGATAAATCCATATAGACGCCTTATTAATAGGGAGTCATTTATCGTTTGTCACATTAAAACGTTACTATTGCCCCCATAAAAAAGTTACCATTGGTTCAATTATTTTTAGCAACATCTAGCGCTTATTATTTTAGCCAGTTAGTATTATTAAAAGATGGCAACATTTACAATGATAAGCATTAATAAAAGCTTGGCTGTTCGCTAATCTCTATCTCTTTATTTTATGTACTTATAAACAGGACATCTCTATGACAGATTATGATCGTATTACTGCTAACCCGCATTTTGATATGCTGATGAGTGCGCACAATACTGCTCAAAGCGCGCAACACACTCAAAGCGCCCCTCAGGCTGCATTAGTGCCTATGGTTGTAGAACAATCAGCGCGCGGTGAACGCTCGTTCGATATTTTCTCACGCCTATTACGTGAGCGCGTTATCTTTTTGACTGGTCAAGTCGAAGACCATATGGCCAACTTGATCGTCGCACAGCTATTGTTTTTAGAAGCTGAAAATCCTGATAAAGATATTCACTTGTATATCAACTCACCAGGCGGCTCAGTAAGTGCTGGTTTGGCTATTTTTGATACCATGAACTTTATCAAGCCTGAAGTATCGACCATTTGCATGGGCGGCGCATACAGCATGGGTTCATTCCTATTGGCAGCTGGAGAGAAAGGCAAGCGTTATGCCCTAGCCAATGCTCGAGTGATGATTCACCAGCCATCAGGTGGCGCACAAGGTCAAGCAACTGATATCGAAATTAATGCGCGCGAAATTCTAAAAACTCGTGCACGTTTGAATAAGATATTAGCTGAGCGTACGGGTCAGCCAGTAGAAAAAATTGAAAAAGACGTCGAGCGTGATTATTGGTTGGATGCCGAAGAAGCCAAAGAATACGGTTTGGTCGATGCAGTATTAGAGCGTCGCCCTGCTTCTTTATAATTACTGCATAAGAGCACAAGCTTTGATGAGCATTAAAAGCCTGAACGTTATGCGTTTTGGCTTTGATGTCAAAAATCAAAATATTTGTAAGTTTTAAATTTTAGGAGCGCCTTTATATGGCAAAAGATAAAACACCGCATTGCTCTTTTTGTGGCAAAGAAAAAAGCGAAGTAAAACAGCTAATCGCCGCTGATGATGCCAATATCTGTAATGAGTGCATCGAATTGTGTACCGACCTCATTGCAGATACCGACAATGATAATGACGATGCTAATAGCGAGATTGATACCTCTTGGGTCAATAAAAAGCTACCAACGCCAAAAGAGTTGCGTGCCAAGCTCGATGAATATGTCATCGGACAAGACGCTGCTAAGAAAGCACTGGCGGTCGCTGTTTATAACCATTATAAGCGTCTAAAAGTCAGCCAAACTTTGGCCAATGACAGCAAAAAATCTAAGATTGGCGCTGACGATGCCATGGTTGAATTGGCTAAGAGTAACATCTTGCTAATTGGCCCGACAGGCTCTGGTAAAACGCTACTGGCACAAACCTTGGCTCGTCTACTTGATGTACCTTTTGCAATGGCAGATGCCACTACCTTGACTGAAGCAGGTTATGTGGGTGAAGACGTTGAAAACATCGTACAAAAGCTGCTACAAGCGTCAGATTATGATGTAGCTAAAGCTGAGCAAGGCATCATCTATATTGATGAGATTGACAAAATCAGTAAGAAAGGCGACAACCCTTCTATCACGCGTGATGTATCAGGTGAAGGCGTACAGCAAGCCTTGCTAAAGCTTATCGAAGGTACGGTTGCTGCTATCCCGCCGCACGGTGGTCGTAAGCATCCACAGCAAGAGCTGATTCAAGTCGATACCAGTAACATCCTTATCATCGTCGGTGGGGCGTTTGCCGGTCTTGATGCGGTGATTCAGCAGCGTACAGAAAAAACCGGTATTGGCTTCAATGCTGATGTCAGCTCAAAAGACGATAGTAAACGTAGCTCAGATTTGCTACAGCAAGTCGAGCCAGAAGATTTAATCAAGTTCGGTCTGATTCCTGAGCTGATTGGTCGTTTGCCAGTGCTCGCTGCCCTAAAAGAGCTTGATGAAGAGGCATTGGTGCAGATATTGACGGAGCCAAAGAACGCCTTGGTTAAGCAATATAAGTACTTGTTCGATATGGAAGGCGCTGATATTAGCTTTACCAAAGAAGCGCTTGATGCGATTGCCAAAAAAGCAATGGCACGCAAAACGGGTGCTCGCGGTTTACGCTCTATCGTAGAAAATGCTTTGCTTGATACTATGTATGAGCTGCCATCTATGAAAGATGCGAAGACCGTGCTCGTCGATGAGGAAGTGATTAATGACGGCAAAACCCCTGAAATTGCTTAATATATAGTTCAATGATGACAGCTAATTCCTTAATTGGCTGTCATCAAAAAAAGCGTCTGGCATTATGCTAAGACGCTTTTTTTATGTCTGTCCCATCCTAGAATGAGTTGATATATTTTAGGCGATATTATGTCAAACCTAGAGAGTAACAGAGCTAAGCGCAGT